>JBGQHD010001042.1:0-2008 GCA_041497795.1 Planctomycetia bacterium | reverse complement strand
GGGCGCTCCAGCCACCCCCACCCAAAACGACCCCAACGCGGCGAGGTGTTGCCGCACTCCGAGGCAGTAGAAAATCCCGCTTGGCTCTACTGCGGGCTACACCTAAGGATGGCTGGCCCGATTCAGGCTCGGCGGGTATCAATTCGGATGGCGAACTTGCCGCGTGGGAGCTTTGCACCATGTTCGACCTTCTGATTCGCGGCGGCCGGCTGATCGATCCGGCCTGCGGCCTCGACGCCCCGCGCGACGTGGCCTTTCGCGGCGGCCGGGTGGCTGCCGTGGCGCCGTCGCTCGACGGGCAGCCGGCTGCCGAGGTGATCGACGCCACCGGCCTGATCGTGTCGCCCGGCATGATCGACCTGCACGTCCATATCTTCGACGGCGTGTCGCACTATGGCATCCCGCCCGACCCGCACTGCTTGGCGCGGGGCGTCACCACGGCCGTGGACGCCGGCACGGCGGGGGCCGAGACGTTTGCCGGGCTGCGAAAGTACGTCATCGAGGCGTCCGCCACGCGACTGTTCGCGCTATTGAACATCAGCCGCATTGGCCTGGTGACGGGGGCCGAGCTGGACCCGCCGGTGGGAGAGCTGGATGATTTGAGGCACCTGAGCGTGCCGGCGGCGCTGCGTTGCATCGAAGCCAACCGCGACGTGATTCTGGGCATCAAGCTGCGGCTGAGCGCCAACCTGGCTTGCGACGGACGCAACGAGCGGGAGGCGCTGAAGCGCGCCCGCGAGGCAGCCGACGCCGCCGGCCTGCCGGTCATGATCCACACGCCGCAGTCATCGCTCGGCCTGCCGGCCATCCTGGCCGAGATGCGCGGCGGCGACATCCTCACCCATTGCTTTCACGCCCACGCCAGCGGCATCCTCGACCCCGCCGGCCAAGTGCTGCCGGAGGTCCGCTCGGCCATCGGGCGCGGCGTGCTCCTCGACGTGGGCCACGGCCGCGGAAGCTTCGCCTACGAGATCGCGCGGCAGGCCTTGGCCCAGGGGGTGCTGCCCCACACGATCTCCAGCGACCTGCACCGCTACAACGTCAACGGCCCGGTGTTCGACCTGGCCACGACGGTCTCCAAGTTCCTGCACTTGGGCTTGGAGCTGCCCGACGCGCTCAGCCGGGTCACGGCGACGCCAGCGGCCGCCATCAAGATGGAAAAAGAGCTAGGCACGCTGGCCATCGGCGCAGCGGGCGACGCTGTAATCCTGCGGCTCCGCGAAGGCGCCCGGCCGCTGGCCGACACGGTGGGACGAATCGAGACGCTGCGCCAATGGCTGCATGTGGTGTACGTGGTTCGAGCCGGGGCCGTGGTGGCACGACACGAGAGCACGGCATGAGCCGGCGCGTAGCCTGACTCTCCGAGTCGGGCGTTTGTTTCGGCCGCCCGACTCGGAGAGTCAGGCTACGGCACGCGAGTCGGCCACATTACGCCACGATCTCCCGCACCACGTTCCCCTTCACATCCGTCAGCCGCATGTCGCGGCCGGCGTAGCGGTAGGTGAGCTTCTCGTGGTGGAGGCCCAAGAGGTGCAGGATCGTCGCGTGCCAGTCGTGGATGTGGATCTTGCCATCGACCGCTTCGTAACCGTACTCGTCGGTGGCGCCGTAGGAGAAGCCGGCTTTCACTCCGCCGCCGGCCATCCAGGTGGTGAAGCCGCGGTGGTTGTGGTCGCGGCCATCAGTGCCCTGGGCGTAAGGCGTGCGGCCGAACTCGCCGCCCCAGACGACGAGGGTTTCGTCCAGCAGGCCGCGCGACTTCAGATCGCGCAGCAGGCCGGCGATCGGCTTATCGACGCTTTGGGCCTTGTTGCCCAGCGCGTTCTTGAGATCGCGGTGGTGGTCCCAGCCGCCGGACGTGATCTCGACAAACCGCACGCCGGCCTCGACGAGCCGCCGGGCCAGCAGGCATTGCCGGCCGAAGCCCTCAGTCGTCTGTTCGCCGATGCCGTACAGCTCTCGCGTGGCGGCGGTCTCGCTGGCGACGTCCATCAGCTTCGGCAAGTCT
>JBGQHD010001041.1:0-2018 GCA_041497795.1 Planctomycetia bacterium | reverse complement strand
TCTAGTGGCTGGCCCTGCGAATAGAGCGGACGCACGATCAGGCCCGGTTCGGCCGGCAAGCCGCGCGGGACAGCCGGCGTGCCGGGCAGCGGCTCGGCTCGCCGCACGGCACGCTGAACGTTCGCGGTCGCTGGGGGGGCGATCTTCGCCCGCAGCTCCGCGTCGTAGGCAGCTTTCTTCTCCTCGTTCAGCAGGCAGAGCCTGGCCGTGGCGATCTCGTTCAGCACCCGCTGCGAGACGTCCTGGTGGCGGGCCGAGCCGACCGTGCGGACGTGGGCCATCTGCCGGTCGGCGGCGTTTTCGATGACGTCGGGGTTGCTCTCGAACAACTCCAGGCCCAGCAGCCGATAGTGGTTGGGCGGCTGATCCTTGGGTGGGATGCCCAGCCACGTGTAATAGGGGTCAAGGTCGTCGGCCATCGGCGGTGGACCTGCGATCAGAGTCGGAGCACCTACGGCTGGAGCGAGCTGCCCCTGGAACCAATGTACCAAGCGGCAGGCCGCCGCACACGTTGGAGGCGCGGGACGAAAGGTTGGTTCCCATGCGCCTTGTTCCCACGCAGAGCGTGGGAACGAGCGTTACACGCGCGGGGCCGCCTGGGGCACGATGATCGGCTGGTAGCAGCCGGGGCATTGAGCCTGGCGGCCCGCCAGCGCCGCCGGCACGTGGAACACGCCGCGGCAATGCGGACAGGTGAACGCCACCATCACCGGCTGAGCGGCCGCCGGCTGCCCGACGGGCTGCTGCGGCACCATGGCCGGCACGCTCGGCTGGGCCACGGGCTGTGGCGCAGGCTGCGTGGGCGCCGGCTGTCTCGGCGCCTGCGGGGCCTGCGGCGCGGGAGCCGGTGGGGTTGGCGCGGGTTGCGTTGGCGCCGGCTTCGGCGCCGCCGGCGCGCCGCCCGGCTTCTGCTGCGGCGCCATCGGGATGGGGCGCGACGATTGCCCGGCCGCAGGCGCCGGCGCCGCCCCGGCCGCGGGCGTCTTGGGCGCCGGTGCGTGCTTCTTCAGATCGTCTAGGTCGTCCTTCACGGCCTGGTCGAAGGCGTCCAGTCCGCCGTCGGCGGCCAGCACGTTTTTCCAGCGGTCGAGGCGGTCGGCCGACATGCTCTCGTCGCGCTCCAGCTCGAGCACCACCTCCTTGTCGGTGCCGCGCACCTTGGCCCGCACGTTCAGCCGGCCGTTCACCTGATACTCGTAGGTCACGTCGATCGGCCAGCCCTTGGGCAAGTTTGGCGGCAGCTCGCGGATGATTGTCTTGCCGATCGACGAGCACTGCTTCGGGTCCAGGCTTTCCCCCTCCAGCACCTCGACGATCACGCTCCGCTGGTCGGCCTGCTTGGTGACGCAGGGGGCCGACTTCTTGGCCGGCAGCGGCGTGTTGCGGGGGATGAGGATCTTGTTTCGCTTGCGGCCGGTCTCGGGATCGGTGCCCTGGATGCCCAGGCTGTGGGCGTTGACGTTGGTGACGTCGAACGTGGGCTTGTGGCCGACTTCGCCGCGCGAGGCCAGCAGGTATTGCGCGTAGATGGCGGCGCCCCGGGCCACGGCCTCGTCCGGGCTGATGCCCATGCTGGGGTCCAGGCCGGACAGCTCCTTGAGCATCCGCTGCACCACCGGCATGCGCGTCGAGCCGCCGGTCAGCAGAATGCGAGAGACGTCCTTCCACTCCAAGCGGCCGGCGGTAAGCAGCCGCCGCGTGGTGTAGCGCGTGCGGTCGAGGAGATCGGCCGAGAGCTCCTCGAACTTTTCGCGCGTCACCGGCACTTCCATCGCCCGGCCCTGGTGGGTGACGAAGATCTTGGCGCTCTTCCGCTGCGAGAGCGTGTGCTTGGCCTCTTCGGCGGCCACCAGCAGCCGCTGCAGGCTGGAGGGGTACTGCCGCGGGTCGTCGCCGAACTCCTTCATGAAGGCCTCGGCCGCCAGATCGACCAGCCGCATGTCCCAGTCGTGGCCGCCGAGCTGCATGTCGCCGTCGGTGCAGATCGTTTTGAGGTCGCCGGGCTGCATGTCGATCAG
>JBGQHD010001040.1:0-2034 GCA_041497795.1 Planctomycetia bacterium | reverse complement strand
CCTGCGAGACCTGGGCGTCGTCCAGGACAGCACCGACATCCCTACCGGGTACGCCCTGGTGAACGGCCGCCGGGCCGTGTACATCCTGGTCACCAAGCGGGCCGACGCCTCGACGCTGTCGGTCGTCAGCGAGGTGAAGGCCAACTTAGACAAGATGCAGAAGGCGCTTCCCGAGGACATGCAGGACATCAAGGTCCGTTTCGAGTTCGACCAGTCCCCCTACGTGACGGGTGCCATCTGGGGAGTGGTCTTGGAAGGGCTCCTCGGGGCGCTGTTTACCGGCCTGATGGTGTTCCTGTTCCTGTTCGACTGGCGGAGCGTGGTGGTGGTCGTGCTGAACATTCCGTTCGCGCTCTTGGGGGCGGTCGTTGCCCTGTGGCTGACCGGCCAAACGATCAATCTGATGACTCTCGGCGGGCTAGCGCTGGCGGTCGGCATCCTGGTCGATGAGGCGACCGTGGCCGTGGAGAACATCCACACGCAAATGGAGAAGACCGGCTCGCTGGCCCGCGCCGTGCGCTGGGGGATCGACGAGACGCTCGTCGCCCGCCTGCTGGCGATGCTGTGTATCGTGGCGGTGTTTCTGCCGTCGTTCTTCATGCAGGGCGCGGCCCAGGCGCTGTTCGTGCCGCTGGCGCTGGCGGTGGGTTTTGCGATGTTGGGCAGCTATCTGCTCTCGAACACCTTTGTGCCGGTGCTCTCGGTGTGGCTGCTGCGTCATCGGCGCGCCCATCTTGAACAGGGAAAGACGCCATTCTTCACCCGTCTCCGGCGCGCCTATGCTCGGGTGGCTCAGGCGGCCGTGCGGCTCCGCTGGGTCTTGCTGCCGGCCTACGTCGTGGTCACCGGCCTCGTGATCTGGTTGGTGGGCGGCCACGTCGGCCGCGAAATCTTCCCCAAAGTGGACGCCGGGCAGTTTCAACTGCGACTCCGCGCCGCCACCGGCACCCGGATCGAGCGCACGGAGGAGATGGCCCAGCAAGCCCTGGAGGTCATCAAGGACAAGGTGGGGGCGGAAAACGTCGCCATCTCGCTGGGCTACGTGGGGGTCGTGCCGTCGAGCTATCCCATCAACGGCGTGTACCAATGGATGAGCGGCCCGGAAGAAGCGGTGCTCCGCGTCGCCTTGAAGCACGGCAGCGGCGTCCGCGCCGAGCCGTTGAAGGAGCAACTCCGCGACGAGCTGCCGCGCCGACTGGCCGACTGGCTGCGGCCGAAGCTGGCCGGCGAGGGGCTTACGCCGGCCGAGATCGAGCGGCGCGTGGAGGGCCTGAAGCTCTCCTTCGAGCCGGCGGACATCGTGAACGCCGTGATGAGCTTCGGCTCGCCGACGCCGGTCGAGGTGGTAATCAGCGGCCTTGCGTTGACCGGTCCGAAACAGGCTCAGCACCTGGCCTACGCGGAAGATGTCCGGAATCGCCTGGCGCAGATTTCCTCGCTGCGGGACCTGCAATTCGCCCAACCGCTCGATTATCCCACGGTCGAGGTGACGATCGATCGCCAACTGGCCGGGACCAGTGGGCTGACGGCGGAGAACATCGCCCGCTCGCTGGTCGCGGCCACGTCGTCCAGCCGATTCGTCGTGCCCAACTACTGGCGCGCCCCGGACAGCGGCGTCTCCTACCAGGTGCAGGTGGAGATCCCCGTCGAACGCATGAACTCATCCAAGGAGGTGGGCCTCGTTCCCCTCAAGCACGATTCCGCGGGCAGGCTGCTCTTGCAGGACGTCGCAAAAATACGCGAGAGCAGCATGCCGGGCGAGTACGACCGCTACAACATGCGACGCCTGCTGAGCATCACGGCCAATATCGAGGGAGAAGACCTCGGCGGGGTGACGCGGCCTCGTTCCAGCAAGAGCTTTCGCGGATCGCTACTTCCCGACGTAGCGCGTGAGGCCGCCGGCCCCGCCGCCACCACCGCCGGCAGGCGCACATCCGAACCACTTCGCGCCGGCCTTGTCGACGAGGACCGCACGCACCACGCGGCCGGCGAGGTCGGGTGTTCCGCCGCTTCCGCGGAACGTCGTCCAAAGAT
>JBGQHD010001039.1:0-2038 GCA_041497795.1 Planctomycetia bacterium | reverse complement strand
GCTAAGTTGCCCGCTGGTGACTTCCGTTGACCTTGGCAGGCCTCGCCGATCCCCTCTTTCCGGTTGCGTCACGGGACCGTCGAGCCATTCCGCGTGTTCTTCGAGTGGAGCATCCTGATGGCTACATGGCTATTGATTCTGCTGTTCTTGGCAGGCGTGCAGCCGGGAGCATTGCCCACGGGCCTACCGCCTTTGCCGGAAGACAAAGCGCTGGTCAGTGCCGCGCCGGAAGAATGCCTGCTGTACCTGAGCTGGTACGGCCGGGCGGAGGCCAAGTCCACGAGCCAGAACCAAGTGGAACGGCTACTGGCCGAGCCGGAAGTGCAACACTTGTACGGCACGCTGTGGAAGGAGCTCCAGGCGGCCATGGGGCGCGACGGGTTTCGCATCGGCGAGCGGGCGGCCCTACTCAGCGAAACGGTGTTGCCCCTGGCCGAGATCGTGGCCACGCGGCCCACGTGCTTGTTCGTCTCGAACCTGCAGATTAGCGGGCGCTCCGACATGCCGGGCAACAACACGCAAGCCGGCCTGATCGTCAATGCGGGCCAGCGAGCCAAGGACTTGCAGGCCATCCTCGCGCGATTGGAAGGCCTGCTGGTCGAGGGGAGCGGAGGGGAGACCAAGGAAGTGACCGTGGGTGGGGTCAAGCTGCGCCAGTTGCCCTTGCCGGAGGGATCGCCCCAAGTCGCGTGGGGCTTTAGCAGTGAGTATCTCGTAATTGCCGTCGGCGAGGGCACGGCCGAGAAGATCATCGGGCGGCTGAAGGACGCGCGCGGCCCGCCGGCTTGGCTCAAGCGGATCCACGAACGACTGCCGATCGAGCGGCCAGCCGCCGTGACGTATATCAACATCAAAGGCGCGATCCACATGGCGAGCAAACTGCTGGGCCGCGAGGCGCACGAGGTGGAGCGCATCCTGAAAGTCACCGGCCTGGACAACGTGGAGTCGCTGGCCTCCGTCACGGGACTGGACGAGACGGAACTGGTGACCAAGACGCTGCTGGCCACCGACGGCGAGCCTCGCGGCCTGTTGAACCTTATGTCGGACAAGCCGCTGACTGCCGCCGACCTGGCGAGCGTGCCGCGCGACGCCACCTTTGCCGTGGCCACACGGTTGGATCTGGCCAAAGCGTACAAGCTGGCCTTCGACATGATCGGGGAATTGGACCCGCGGGCGGCCGCCGCAGCCAAGGAGGGGCTGGCGGAAGCAGAGAAAGAGATCGAATTTCGCATCCTTGAGGACTTGCTGGAGCCGCTGGGCGACGTCGGCACGCTCTACAGCTCGCCCGGCGAAGGGGGCATGCTGCCAGGCGTTACGGCCGTGCTCAGCGTCAAGCAAGCGGAGAAGCTGGAGAAAGTCCAGGAGTCGCTGCTGCGACGGATTCGCACCGTGGGGGATGTCGAGCATGGACCCTCGGTCGAGTCCTTCAAGTTTCTTGGCAAAACGGTGTACGTGCTGGACGTCGGCTCCGGCATTCCGCTGGCGCCGTCGTGGTGTCTGACCGACAAGCAACTGATCGTGGCGCTGTATCCGCAATCGATCAAGGCACTCTTGGCGCGCACGCCCGCGACGGGGTCGCTGGCCGACGTGCCAGCCGTGGCCGCGGCACTCAAGGAGGGGCCGGTGGCACTGGGCTATCAAGACACGCCAGCGCTGTTCCGCGCGTTCTACCCCTTCCTGCAAGCGCTGGCCCCGCTGGCGGCCCACGAGTTGAATCGCGCCGGCGTGCGGGTCGATGCCTCGCTGCTGCCCACTGCGGCGGCGATTTATCCTCACCTGCGGCCCTCGGTGCAGGTCCTGGCGCGGCGCGTGCAGCGACTGACCCGTGCGAAGTACCTCTGTCTAGCGGGCGGAGTTGCGTTGAATGCCGTCGCGAACGGACGGTTGGTTGCCGAAGGGCCATTTGAAGAGATCTTCATTCCCGCGGATCCGGGCGACGGCGGGGGTGCGCTTGGAGCGGCCTTGTACCATGCGAATCGCGAGACCGGATCGTGCCGCAGCCAGGTTCTGACACCTTTCCTCGGTCAGGAGTCCGATG
>JBGQHD010001038.1:0-2041 GCA_041497795.1 Planctomycetia bacterium | reverse complement strand
TTGACCTGGATGGCGATGAGATTGACCGCCTGCACCGCGAGGCGAGTGCCACGTTCCGGAGCAAAACCGGCGTGGACTGTGACCTGGCCACCGCGGTCAATTTCCTCAAGGAGACTTGCGAGGCCCAGGTCGCCAAGACCGACAAGACCTCCGGCGTGGCGCTGATGCGGCGCGAATCGGACAGCGTCTCGGCATTTGTGATCTCGGTGATACCCGTGGAGGGCGCAAGTGCCCCCAGCGGCAGCGGCGGTTTTGGCGGTGGTGGCGGCGGCTTCGGCGGACCCGTGCACGCCGCTGGGTTTTCGAAATAGGGACCGGCGGTGGGGAAGAGCTACGCGCTTGAGGCCGCCACCGCGGCCCTGATTATCGCTTCGCCAGCACCGCTTCGCGCTGCAGCATCCTCGGCGCGGCTTCGTCGGCCGCGTCCAGGCCGGTGAGGAAGTCCAGCTCGCTCATCGTCCGCTCGGTCTGCACCATGCTGCCGGCCACTTCGTCTACTTGCCCGGAGATGAAGTCCGGCTCCTGACGATTGACGGCCATCTCGCTGATGGCGCGGATCTTGTTCTCCAGGCGGTCGATCTCGACCTGCACGAGCTGGAGATTGTCGTGGGCCTTTTGATAGTTCGTCAGCCGGGTCCTGGAGGTCTCCAGGTTGTCGGTCAGCGCTTTACGCATCTTTTGCCGCTGCAGCTCGGCGGCATCCTCCGGAATCTCGCTGATCCGCCGTTCGAGCTGTTTGACGTCGCCGCGAATCTGGTTCTCGTCGGTCTGCTCCACGAACCGGTCGAGCGAATGCTGCGTGAACAGCAGCTTCAGGTAAATCCACAGCAGCTTGTCGAGTCCGGCAAGCTGCAAGTCCTCCAGCGGGCGATTTGAGCCGGGACTATGCGAGCCGGCACGATTTAGGCCGGCTTGGTTGGGATCGCGCATTTCGGCGGCCAGTTGCCGCAGGTCGCGGCAGCGCGAGCGAAGGGCATCGAACCGCTGCACCATCGGCTTGGGGAGCGCCCCCAGGATACGGAGCCGCGTCTGCTCGGCGTCTTGCGTTCCCTCGCTGCGCGCGGCCTTCGCCTCCTGGGCCTCGACGTACTTCTGGAACTTGGGGTGCGTGCCCAGGAAGCCCAGGTAAGCGATCTCCGCGGCGAAGATCAGCGGCATGGTTACATCGGGCGCGGGGGCGACGGCGGCAAATGCCAAGCCGCCCAGAAACGCCAGCAGGTTCCAACGCTCGGTGAACGCCGCGTGCAAGTATTTGAAGATGCCCACGATCGCTACCTCATGTTCATCATCGCCGTAGCCTGACTCGTAGCCTGACTCTCTGAGTCGGGCGTCAGCGTCGGGCGCCCGACTCGGAGAGTCAGGCTACGCGCTACGTCCCTGCCCGCTTGCTCTCTTCCAAGTGGCTGATTTGCTCGCGGATATAGTATACCGTCTCCTGGAAGCGCGGCTCGCGCTGCATGTCCTTCGATGGCCGGTCCGACGGCTCGACCTTCAGCTCTTTCAGAATCGTACCCGGCGAATTGCTCATGATGTAGATGCGGTCGGCCAGGAACACCGCTTCCTCGATCGAGTGCGTGACGAAGAACACCGTGGCCTCGACCTCGCGCCACAGCGCCAGCAGCAGGTCCTGCATGTTCATCCGCGTCATCGGGTCCAAGGCCCCAAACGGCTCGTCCATGAGGATGATCCGCGGCTTCAAGATCAGCGTGCGGGCAATGGCCACGCGTTGCCGCATGCCGCCAGACAGCTCGTGCGGATACTTGAGCTGGTCCTTGGCGACGTTGAGGCCGACGCGCTCGATCCAATAGCGGGCTTGCTCGTATCGCTCCGGGCGCGGCGTGCCGCGACACTCCAGGCCAAAGCCCACGTTGCCCAGCACCGTGCGATGATCGAAGCTCGTGTAATCCTGAAACACCATGCCCCGGTCGGCCCCCGGCCCGGTGACTGGCTGATTGAACACCAGCACCTCTCCGTCGGTGGCCGGATGCTGCGGCCCCAGCCCGGCGATCAGCCGCAAGATCGTGCTCTTCCCGCAGCCGCT
>JBGQHD010001037.1:0-2048 GCA_041497795.1 Planctomycetia bacterium | reverse complement strand
GCATCGACGATCACCACGCCGTTGTGCGTGACGCGATAGTGGTTGCCGGCGCAGTCGATCTCCATCGTATTCCACGTGCCGATTGGGCGGCCGACGTGTTTCGTGGCCGGGGCGATGGCGTAGACGCTGCCGCAGTACTGGTAGGGCTTCAGGCCGGCGTATTGCTTGTCCGTGTCATCCAGCAGTTGAATCTCCGTGCCGGCCTCCTTCTCGCCGGCCTCGGCCCCGCGGTGGGCGCCGCCGCTGGGCACCCGCACGTAAACGCCGGAGTTGCCGCCAGCGGCCAGCTTGTATTGGAGGCGGAGGTTGAAATCGCCGTACTGCTCCTTGCTCCGCAGCCACGGGCCTTTCTTGCCGGTACACACGAGCACGCCGTCTTCGACCGCCCAGCACTTGGCCGCGTCGTCGCCGCCCCCTTCCCAGCCGCTGAGGTCTTTGCCGTTGAAGAGCGACTTGTAGTCCAGTTCGGTGACCTTAATGTCGCGGAACTCGAACTGCCCGCCCAGCGGCACCTCGGCTTGCAGGCCGATGTAGCCGTCGGTGGCCTCGACGTTATCCACCTTCCAGGCCGGCTTGCCGTTGATTTCCAGTTCGGCCGTGTGGCCGATCGCCGTGAGCTTGAAGTGGTTCCACTCGCCCGACTTGGCCAGCGTGCTGCCGCCGGTGGCTCCTTTTAGCCCGCCGACGTCGCCTTCTTGCCCTTGCTTGAGATTGGCCTGATACCGCGTCGGCCAATCGCGCCGCGCCGGCGGGTTCTCGGCGCGGAAGTAGATGCCCGAGTCCCAGCCGCTCTCCTTGCGGGCTTTCCACTCCAGCTCCAGCACGAAGTCGCGATACCGCAGCTCGCTGCGGACGAAGCCGTTGCCGGACTTCAGGAGCAGATTGCCATCCTGGACGACGGCCTCGCAGCCGGTGATGATCCAGCCGTCGAGGTTTTTGCCGTTGAAGAGCGAGGCCGTGAAGCCCGGAACGTCGGCGGCCAGACACGACGAGCCGATGACGAGTGACAAGAGCGACAACCAACGGATCGCGCGATGCATGGCACATCTTTCGAATGAAGGGATAATCAACCACAGAGACACAGAGGCACAGAGAAGGGCAGACAGCCTTTTCATTGGTCGTTCTTCTCTGTGTCTCTGTGCCTCTGTGGTTCAAATTCAATCGAGCTACAGCCACAGGTGCATCCGTCCCTCCAGCAAATCCGGCAGCCGCCGGTTGACGAAGTCGCGGATTTGCTTGTGATGATACCTGGTGGAAAAGTGCGAGGCGATGACCACTTCGTTTTGGAACCGGCCCCGCCGCTCCACCAGGTCATCCAGGTGGATGTGCCCGAACTTGTGAATTTTGTCCTTGCGATGGCTGGGGGCCACGAAGGTCAGCTCCAGGATCAGCACCTGCGCCTGGTACATGGCCGGGCAATCGTCCAGGCCCTGCGGGGCGCTGTCGCCCAGGTAGGCCACGCGGGGGATGCGCATCTCGGCCGTCACATCGGTGCCGCCTAGCCGCAGGTCGCGGATTTGCTCACCGCTGAGGTTCTGATACTCGGGCTTGAGCTTCCGCCGCCGCTCCCAGACCACGAAGCCCAGCGAAGGCACCGTGTGCTTGGTGGCCGAGATGGTGACGACGTGCTCGCGCGACAGCTCGATCTCGTCACCCGGCTTGATCGGCCGCAGGTCGCAGGGCAGCCGGCCGCGGTCGAGCTTCGAGAAGAGGCGCAGAATCCGCTCCACGCTCTCGATCGTGTGCTCCGGCAGGTAGATGACCGGCGGCTCCATCTTCATCATCCGCCGCCGGGCCACGTAGACCGGCAGCGACGCGATGTGGTCCAGGTGCCCGTGCGAGACGAACCACGTCGGCGTGCCCATGAAGGCCCACGGCTGGGCCCCGAAATCGAAGCCGAGCTTCAGCTCCGGGAACCGCCAATAGGTTTGCACGGCCGCGCGCGAATAGCCTTCGATCGTCAGGCCCTTGTGGACCAGCGTCTTGATGGGCGCGTTGTGGATCATGCGGTCGGCCGGCGGCGGAAAGGCCACAGTTTAGAGCATCTT
>JBGQHD010001036.1:0-2048 GCA_041497795.1 Planctomycetia bacterium | reverse complement strand
TGGCCCGCGTCAGCTCGCTGGATGAGGTGCTTCCATCCGCGCTCGCCAAGGAGGCGCAGGCCAAGACGCTCGTGGATCGACGGGCCAGACTGGAGCAGGCGCTCGCCGGCTTCGATCTCTATCGAGCCCCGGCGCGTGGCGTGGCCGCCGTGCTGCGGCGCTCCGTGGCGGAGCAGGGCCAGGTGCGAGCGACCGGCGCGGCCGTGGAATGGCAGTTTTCCTCCGACGCCGCGTACCACGGCTTGGCGAAGTTCGCTCTGGCGACCCAAGGGCCCGAGGCGGCGATCATCCGGCTGCCCGACGGCTGCCGTCTGGTGCGCTGCACCTGGGCGGCGGATTCCAGCGAAGAACAACCGCCCCGAGGGGAGCTGCCGCTCGTGGCGTCACCCACCGACGACCATGCTTGGCGAGTCAGCTTGGGGCCTCAACGCGTGCCGCGTACGCTGGAAGTGGTGTTCGCCGGCAAGTTGACGGCGCCACTGGCGGGCGACTGCCGCCTGCAATCGCCCATCCTCGTGGACGTGCCCGTGGAAGAGACGAGCTGGACGGTCACCTTGCCGCCGGGGTGGGCCGCCCGGCCGCCGGACGACGCCGAATCGCGCATGGCCGAAGGACGACAGGTCGTTTCGTTGACTCTTGACGGAGCCGAGAGCCAGACGTTGCGGCTGGCGGTTCACGCGCAGGTCACCGACTCGCTGTGGCGCCGCGTTTTGGTCCTGGCGGCATTGCTCGGCGTTGGCGGCAGCCTGGTTTGGGCCATTGGCCGACTTCCGAGGCGCCGCCAGGAGCCTCCCGTCGTGGAAGCCGACGTGCCCGTTTCCGCAGTTTCCCCGTAGAACGTTGCAGCTCCGTCGTCTTCGCATCGGCTGAAACGCCTTTGGCGACCGGATCGCCTATATGAACGACGGCGTGATCGTTAAAGTGGAGGCCCAGCAGCCAGTCCTGGCGTAATCGCCAGTTCGTCTCAAGGTGAACGGCGGAACGGCCGAATGACGAAGAAGCCCGGCTTTCCAAGAAAGCGGGCTTCTCAGACACCGAGGGAGAGAATTCAATGGCCCAGCGCGCTTCGCACCAAGAGCGGATCATCCGCAACTACTACCAGAACCAGGACGCCCTAGCGCTGCAGAAGCTCAGCGAGCACGTCAGCGAGCTGTACCTGGCCGAAGGCAAGGCCCGGCAGCAGCGGTGGAAGTACATCGTCACCGCGCTGGAGAAGCTCCGCATTCCGGCGACGCGGATCAAGCACCTGCAAGAGAAGGACGACCCGGCGCTGGTCGCCAAGCTCGTCGAGGAGCTGATGGCGAAGCAGTGAGGCACTTCGCCGCGGGTGCCGTCGTTACAGTTTCTCGTTCCACTCCGCCATCGAGTATTTCTCCTCCGCCAGCCGGCGCGTGCGTTCGCGCGGCCAATCGAGGAGCGGCTCGTCAGCCTGCCAGGCGGTTCGGAAAGCGCCCTCGATTTGCTCCCGGCCCAGCGGCAGATTGGTGACGAAATCGCCGTGCCCGCGCGCCGCCCGGTAGGCCGGCTGACGGGGGGGCAATCGCAGACATTCGCCGATCTGCTCGAGCCGAAAGTCGTAAAGAATCGTGCCGTGGTAGAGCACGTGGTCGCGCAGGCAACGGAGGCTGTTGCCGGAGAACTTGCGGTCCCCGAGAGCCAGGTCACTGGTGCCCGCCGCCGCGACCTGTGGGCAATGGGGCCGCAGCGCCGCGAGATTGCGGGAGAGCACATATTCATGGGCCAGCGACACGCCGGCCATCGCCGGCTGGGCGTCGCACCGCAGCACCACCGCGTACATCAAGCAGCCGGGCCCGGTCAGCACGGCCGCTCCTCCGCTTGCGCGGCGATAGACGCCGATCCCCTGCCGGCGGCAAACGTCGAGCTGCACCTCGTCGGCCCGCCGGGACGAGCGGCCCAAGACGACGAAGGTCTCACTTGGCTCCCAAACTCGGAGGACCTCGCCGCCGCCGCCGGCTTCGGCCTCGAGCAACAGCGCCTCGTCGAGCGCCAGGTTTTCGGCCGCCGTGGGGAGCGTGAGATCAAGCCAC
>JBGQHD010001035.1:0-2049 GCA_041497795.1 Planctomycetia bacterium | reverse complement strand
GTAGTGAGCGCACAGCAGCACGCGGTCCTTGGTGTCGGGGTGCCATTGCACGATCAAGTTGGCGAAATCCACGCCGGGATGGTCCTTGTGGCGGAACTTCTGGAACGAGACTTTGCCGCCCAGGTCTTCGAAGTGCCGCTTCAGCAGGTCCTGCTGCTTGGCCATGCCCTCGGAGCCGCTGCGGCGCGGGCCGAGCTTGCACACGTCCACCAGGTAGCCGTAGGCGCGCTCGCCGTCGAAGCGAGCCTCTCGCTCCGGCGGAAACAGCATGGCATAGGCGCCGATGCCCACCGCAACCAGCGCGACAGAGCCCAGCAAGCCGAGCAGGCTGAAGCGAACGAGGCGGCGGCGGTCGGTTTGCGTTGTGGCGGAGGTCACGAGAACCGCTCCTTGGCTGTTCACGCCACCGGCGGGAGGTTACCGGCTGGGCCTAGGGGTAGGGAATGGCGCACGGTGACGAAAGAGTGCCATAATTCGCGTATTCTAGGCGGCCCGCCGCGAGGAGAACAGCGCAATTGGGCCGGGGTCGTGTCCCACTTGACGCGAAAAGAAGTCCGGCTTCTTGCAGAAGCCGGGCTTCTGACCGTCGAGTTAGGACCTCAACGCCGCTCGCTTTTCCTCAATGAACTTGACGTGATGCCGAATGTGCCCGGCGATCCGCTCGAGCAGCGTGGCCAGCGTCAACGGCCCGTCGGTCGAGTGGATGCCGCGCCGCTGGAAGTCCTGCGGCTTCAGCGTCCGCAAGATGCGGGCCACGTGCCGCCGTGTGGCTTCGATCAGTTGCAGCTCTTCGCCAATATCCCGCTGGGCGTAAGCCAGCCGCGCGGCGAAGACGTCGGGGTCGCCGCCGAACAGGGTCGGCTCGTCTTCGGCGATCACCCGCTTCATGCGGTCGGCGTACACCGGCTCGAAGTCGGCGATATGGCAGACCACCTGCCGCGTGGACCATTTGCCGGGCACGGGCGCGGCGTTGATTTCGTCGTCCGTCATGCCGGCGATCGCGGCCCGCAACGCGGCCGGGCCGGCGAGATAGTCGTCGATGAGCTGGCGGTGGTCCATAAGAAACTCCTTGGGCAATGAGACAGCATAGCGTTCCGCGGCCCGGACGTCCCGACCAATCAACGCCGCGGCTTGGCCGGGCCGCTCTTGGCCGCCAGGCGCTTCGTGTGCCGCTGGCCCCAGTCGCACATGGCCCGGGTGACGGGCGCCAGCGTCTGGCCGTAGTCGGTGAGCGAATACTCCACCTTGGGCGGCACTTCGGCGTAGACCTGCCGGCGCACCACATCGTCGGCCTCCAGCTCCCGGAGCTGCTGGGTCAGCATCCGCTCGCTGATGCCGGCGATCTTTCGCCGCAGCTCCGCAAAGCGGTGCGTCCCTTCGTGCATCAGGTAATACAGGATCACGGCCTTCCACTTGCCGCCGATCACCTGCAGCGTCGCCTCGAGGGGGCAGCCGTCCGGATCTGCACAATGCTGCTCTGTACCACGCGCCGATCCCATGCTTACTCCAGAGTAAGTACCACACCAAATCAGCCGTACTTGTCCGCCAGACGCATACATCCTACGATTCCTGTGCGGAGGCGGAAAGGGACCGCGGCAGGAAATCGCTGGCCCAAATGCATCCGCCACGCCACGTCCTGCATCCCAATTCCGCGATCAGCCCATGAACAGCACTCCCTGGATCAAGACGCAGCGGACTTCGGCTCCCGATTCGGGCCGCTCGGACGAAGTTGCCCGGACGCCGCAGCCGATCCCCCGCGACGCGGAGTTGCTCGACGCCTATTCGCAGGCCGTGATTCGCGTCGTCGAGCAAGTCGGCCCGGCCGTCGTGACGGTCAGCGGCCGCGAGGGCCGGGGGCACGGCGGCCTGGGCTCCGGCTTCCTGATCACGCCCGACGGCTTCGCCCTGACCAATAGCCACGTCGCGGCCGGCCGGGCGCGGCTGACCGCGACGACGGCCGAGGGAGACGCGCTGGGCGCCGACCTGGTTGGCGACGATCCGGCCACCGACCTGGCGGTGATTCGCCTGGCCGCCCGCGACCTGCCCTAC
>JBGQHD010001034.1:0-2049 GCA_041497795.1 Planctomycetia bacterium | reverse complement strand
TTGTCTCGGCCTGGGCATGGCGATCGTCGTCGGCCCGTACCTGGCGGCCAGCGACGCGCTGGCGCCGCGCCAGGCCGTGGGGAGGCTGTTCGGCCATTCGCTCTACGCCGAAAGCTCCGACGGCGCGCCCGCAGCCGTCGCCAACAGCGCGCCGCCGGCGCCCAAGAAGCGATCTTCGAGATGGCGCACCTCCGATGGCCAGCGGATGGCGTTTACGAAGAAGGATTCGCAGGCCAGCATTCGCTTCCACGGCTACGGGGCGGCCCTCCGCGAATTCGCCCGCGAGCTGCCGAGCGCCTTCAACTATTGGATCGGCGGCCTGGCACTGGTTGGCATCTGGGGAGCGAGAAAGCGGGTCTGGCGGCCGAGCGGCGTGTTTGTGCTCGCGTTTGTGCTGATCTATTCGGCGGCGGCAATCTATTTTGCCGCAGGGTCCGGCTATCTGGCCCCGCGGCACTTGCTGCCGCTGGTGGTGCTCGGCCTGTCGTGGGCGGGAGAAGGGGCGATAGGAATTCGGAATGCGGAATTCGGAATGCGGAATTGGCTCTCTCGCCGGCGTTTGCAGCTTCTTCAATTCCGCATTCCGCATTCCGCATTCCGCATTCTGTATGCCACAGCTCCCGCGCTGCTCGTCACGCTTGCCGCCGCGGCCTGCTTGCCGCGCACGTTGGCGCCGCTGCACGCCAGCCGGCTGGGCCATCGCCAAGCGGCCCAGTGGTTGGCGTCGCAGCCTGAGCCGGACGATACAGTGCTCGACACCCGCGGCTTCACCCGGTTCTTCTCCGGCCGCAAGACCTACGACTTCGAGCAGGGCAAGCAGGCCCTGCGTGATCCGCGGCTGGCTTACATCGTCGTCGAGCACCGCGAGCTGGAGTACGACAGCCACCGCGGCCAGACGCTGCGCGAGCTGCTGGCCCGCGGCTCGCGGCTGATGGGGCGATTCGCCGCCGACTCGCCAGGCGTGGAGCCGGTCGAGGTTTACCAATGGGGACCGTCTGCCCTCGGCCAAGGTAAGGCGGACACTCCCGTCCGCCACGCGGATGTGCCAGGGCGGACAAGAGTGTCCGCCTTACCCGTTGCCGCTCTCCGATAATTGGACTCTGCCATGCGCCCCAACGTGCGAGCCTTTGCCGAAGCGGCCGTGGCGGCCTTCTCGCCGCGGGGACCGGTGTACGAGTTCGGCGCCTACCAGGTAGCCGGCCAAGAGGCGATCAACAACCTCCGCGAGCTGTTTCCCGGCACCCAGTACATCGGCTGCGACCTGCGGCCGGGGCCCGGCGTGGATCGCATCGAAGACCTGGCCCGGCTGTCCATCGCCGACGCCACGGCCGGGACGATCCTCTGCCTGGATACGCTGGAGCACGTCTTCGAGTGTCGCCGGGCGGTCAGCGAGATGATCCGCGTGCTGCGGCCCGGCGGGCTGCTGATCGTCTCGGTGCCGCTCGACTTCCACATCCACGACCACCCGGACGACTATTGGCGGCTCACGCCGAGCTGCCTGGCCCGGCTGCTGGCCCCTCTGGCGGCCACGGTGATTGGCTCGCAGGGACCGGAGAGCTATCCCCACGCCGTCTTTGGCCTGGGCGTGAAAGCGCCGGTGACGGCCGGCTTCATTTCGTCTGCACAGAGGTTCATCGGCGATCTTCAGAGCCGGCTCGCCCGCCAGGCGGCAGCCGCGCCGCGCGTCAAACGCTGGAAGAACCGACTCCGCGGACTCGTCGCCAGTAAGGGCGAGCGGCGCCGCGAGCGAGAGCGCTTTGCCACACGCTTCGCAGTGGACTGCGGCGCCAAGGCCGCCCCACGCGAGAGCGAATCCAAAGGACATCCATCGATGGCACAGCGCGGCTCAACCGCAATCAACTCGACCATGGCCCGCGAATCACGCGAATGAACGCGAATGTCATTCGGCATTCGCGTCGATTCGCGTGATTCGCGGGCAACAAAAGGGGACGAACGCGACTACTCGTGCCAACCGCAGTCGAAATCTTCGCCGCGCGCGAAGGAACTCGACGTTAGTAGTCCGGGATGGGAGCCGAAATAACCCCATCC
>JBGQHD010001033.1:0-2057 GCA_041497795.1 Planctomycetia bacterium | reverse complement strand
CGGGCCGCCTCGGTGAGGGCGGCCTTCACCCGCTGAATGTTCGTGATCTGGCTGCCGAGGTGGAAGTGCAACAGTTGGAAGCAATCTTCCATGCCGCGGGCCTTCAGCTCGTCGAGCCCTTGCAGGATCTCGCCGACTGTGAGGCCGAACTTCGAACGGTGGCCGCCCGAGCCGCTCCACTTGCCCGACCCGCGCGAGGCCAGCTTGACGCGCATGCCGATCTCCGGCCGCACGCCGATCTTCTCGGCATAGTGCAGGATGAGCTGCAGGTCGCTGTACTTCTCCACGACGGGGATGATCTTGCGGCCCATCTTGCGGGCCAGCACGGCCATCTCGATGAACTGGGCGTCCTTGAAGCCGTTGCAGATGATCGGCATGTCGTTGTCGGCCAGGGCGATGACGGCCAACAGCTCCGGCTTCGACCCGGCCTCCAGCCCATAGTGGTACGGCCGGCCGAACTCGACCACTTCTTCAACGACCTCGCGCTGCTGGTTGACCTTGATCGGGTAGACGCAGCAGTAATTGCCCTGGTAGCCGTGCTGAGTGATGGCCTGCTGGAAGGCGTCGTGAATTTCCCCCAGCCGCGTTTTGATCACGTCGCCGAAGCGAAACAGGATCGGCACCTCGATGCCGCGCAGCCGCATGCGATCGACGAGGTCCTTGAGATCGATGGACCCCTTCGGATCCTTCGACGGCTGGACGCAAACGTTGCCCTTCTTGTTGACGCCGAAGTAGCCCTGGCCCCACAGGCCCAGTTCGTACAAATCCAAGGCGTCGGCCAAGGTCCACGGCTCAAGCAACTGTTGCATCTTGGGGGAGTCTCCTGCAATTCACGAGGAAGCTGGATTGGCCAAAGTGTGGCACTGCAATCTTATACGGTTTTGGCGGCGCGTCGATAAGATGTTTTGATGAAGTCGCGTGGGGCACGTTTTCAACGTGCCCGCACGGCGGACAAGAGTGTCCGCCTTACGTAGGGCGGACACTCCCGTCCGCTGCCACGTTGCTCTCGACATTTCGTCGGGTCGGTCTAACCTGGAGTGACCATGGTCTGGCAATGGCTGATTCGCGGCTGGTTAGCCGGCGCGGCGAAGCAAGAGCTTTACGGCGCCGCCGAGGAGATGCTGCGCGAACAATTGCGGCGGCAGCAGACCGATGCCCCGGCGGCGGAGGGGACCTTGCCGCCACCGTGCGACGTGGGCCTGGTGTTCTCGACCGCCGCCGAGGCCGCCGGCGTCGGCGACCTGCTCGAAAACCCGCTGCTGGTCCACGGCGACGGCTTAGACGTGAAGCTGGGCCGGTTGGGGGGGCCTTACGTGGCCGTCGTCCATGCCGGACCGGGCGCCGATAACGCCGCGCGAGGGGCCGAGGCGCTGCTGCTGGGGCATCGGCCCGGCATCGTCATCGCCGCCGGCTTTGCCGACGCGCTGGCCCCGAACATCCAGCGCGGACACGTCGTGCTGGCCAGCCACATCGTCGCGGAGGGAGCCGGCCCGGCGAAAAGCGGCGGACAAGAAACCGGCCTAGAAGAAACCGGCGTGGTCGAGTTTCCGACGGCCTTAGCCGGAACCAGCGAGGCCATTGCCGCGCGACCGGGCGCGCACGTCGGCCGCATCGCCACGATTTCCGGGAAGCTCCCCGCCACCGCCGCGGAGCGTGAAGCGCTCGGCCGCCGGCTCGGCGTCTTGGCCGCGGAGCCGTCGGCCCGCGGGGTGGCCGAGGCCTGTCAGCGGCACCAGGCGCCGTTTCTGGCCGTCCACGTGATCCGCCATGCCCTGGGCCACGAGATATCGGCCGAGCTGCGCCATCTCAAGCGGCAGAAGTCGCTGGCCGGCAAACTGGGCGCGGTGCTCGGCGCGGTGACCAAGCGCCCCTCGAGCGCGAAAGAGATGTGGCAATCGGCCGAAGACACGCTCGTGGCCGGCGACCGCCTGGCGAAGGTGCTCGCCGAGTTGATCGGCTTGCTGCCGTCGCGAGGCCCGTGACCGTGGGGCACATTTTCCAACGTGCCCGCCGACCCCGTGACGTCGCCTCGCCGCTCCGCGCGAGATTCTTCGCTG
>JBGQHD010001032.1:0-2074 GCA_041497795.1 Planctomycetia bacterium | reverse complement strand
GGGGTCGGAAGTCGATTTCGTGGCGAGGGTCGTGTGCGATGGTGAACGACGGCCGGTCGCCCCGAACTCGACTCCCGCCCCCGTAGCGCTAGCCCCTTCGAGCTTGGGCGAGTCGATCCACTACAGATAGTAGTCTCCCCGGTCCGCGCTCGGTTGCAGCGTGACCAGCTTTTCGGGGTGGTCGATCAGGTCCTGCAGCCACCAGTTGGTCGAGTTGTACAGGCAGGTCACTTCGCGGCACTCGTGGGCGGCGTCGAAGCGCTGGATCAGCTCGCCGGTTTGGCGCACGGTCTCGCCGCAGGCGGCCGCGTCTTTGTAGCCGTCGCGCTCGGTGATCTTCGCCCGCGGCACGCTGCGATAGACCGGGCAGTTGAAGACGCCGTGCGGCGTGAGCACCTGCCGGAAGAACTGCATGTGGCACTGATGGGGCTGGCGGGTGAAGCCGTCCCAGGTCTGGTCCTCCAGCAGCCGCAGGTTCGTGCTCTCGACCACCTTGAACGTGTCGGTTTCGAGCTGCTTGGCCTCGGCCACGGCGCGGCGGACTTTGCCGACGATCACGTCGAGCTGTTCCTGGGCGCGCTTCGGGTCCATGACCTCCGAACCGTTCTCCTCGGCCCGCACCAGGAACGGCTTGATCGAGATGTAGTCGAAGCGGTACCGCCTGGCGCGCTCGGCGGCCATCACCAGCTCGTCGATGTTCTCCACGATCTTTGCGTCGTCCCGCTGGGCGCCCTTCCAGGTGACGATGAACGAGAAGCCCATCTGGAACGTGGGGTTCTTGTCCTTGATCTTCGGCACCCACTCGCAGATCTGATCGAGCGTGACGGGCTGCCGCGGCTTGTGCATCTTCTGGAAGGTGCCGTCGGTCCCGGAGTCGAGCGACAACCGCACCCAGTCGCCAGGGCCGAGGTATTCTGCCGCCTCCAGGATGCGGTCGTTGCGGCTGCCGTTGCTGACCACGGCCACCTGCTGGTGCAGCTCTTGCTTGAGATAGCGGACGGCCTCGACGAACCGCGGATAGACGGTCGGCTCGCCGCCGCCGATGAGGATCACGGAGCGCATGCCGCGGGCGGCCATCTCGCGGAGGCTGGCCCGCAGCTCGTCCTCATTGTGCTTGACGCCGGAATTGAGGATGTCCCAGTCGATGCAATGGTCGCAGCGGTAGTTGCAGGCCGTGGTCAGGTCGAGGTTGATCGAAATCGGCGCGGCATCTGGAGGCCGCGGAGCCGGCTGCTCGGCGGCCTGGGCCGCGCGGATCGCCTGCTGCCACTTCACGTAATCGATCACGGCCGGCAGCACCGACGCCTGGGTGAGCTTGGACTGGAAATTGTGGAATTCGTGGATTTGCTCCATGAATCACCTCGCTCCTTCGAGTTCTCCGCAGGCCACGCGATGCACGTCGCGCAAGATGGCCAGGCGCGTGAGAATGGTGGTGTCTCTGTATACGTCGGCTGGCGTGCGTGCCCGCTCGCAGCGATTCACAAAATCGGCCAGCAGCAGCTTCAGCGGGTCGTCGAGAGGAACGTGGGACGGGCTGCTGGCAGCTTGCTGCGGGCAGTCCAGCCACATGCGATACGTTGGCATGTCGATCCGGCGATAGGCCCAGCGGCCGTCGATGGCGTAGCCCGCCGGCCGTGGCGTTTCGGCCGTCCGCCGCATCGTCACTGCGACGCGCGTGCAGCCCTGAGCGTGCCGGCAGCAGAACCGAATTTCGGCCGCGGCACCGGGCACGCCGTCAACTTCGGCGAATTCGACCTCGATGTCGTCGGCTTGCATGTCGTGCGCATTGCCGCCCCGTACTCCTAACCCCCGATTTCTTTGCGTGCCGCGAAGACTTAGACCACGGATAGCGCGGATGCCACGGATACGGCGAAAAAAATCCGTGCCATCCGCGCTTTCCGTGGTCCCTTCGGTTGCGGCTACGCTGCGCTGCGGCGTCAGTGCCAGCAGCAGGCTCAGCGCGTGCGGCAGGGAGTTGGGGATCATGTCCGGGCCCAGCGCGTCGGGCGACAGCAGCATGGCAAACTCGCGGGGCCAGCTTTCGCGCAGGCGCGCGTCGGGATAGAGCCGCTCG
>JBGQHD010001031.1:0-2078 GCA_041497795.1 Planctomycetia bacterium | reverse complement strand
TCCAGACAAACTCCTTGCCGCCTTCCAACCAACGCGGCACCTGCTGATCGAGATTAACCCAGGCTGGGTCCTTCTCCTCCAGTAGCTTCGTCGTGTGGCCGGTGGCGGGATCGACCTTCAGCAGCAGCAACTCTTGCTGCAGGCGGTCCTGCACCTGAATGGTGAGCGGGCCGAGCTCATCCCAGCGGACCGCGGCGAGGTACTCGTACTTCTTCCCGTCCCAATCGACCCACACCGTTTCGCCGCCGGCGATGGCCACGATGCCCAGCCGCACGGCGACGTTCTGCTTGCCGGGCCGGGGGTAGAACTGCTCCGACGGCAGCTGCTCGGGCTTGGCCGGGTCGGCGACGTGCCAGACCTCGACCCCCTCGTGGTCGGCTTCCTCGTAGGCGATCCGGCGCGAGTCGGGCGACCACCAATAGCCGCTGTGGCGGTCCATTTCTTCCTGGGCCACGAACTCGGCCAGGCCGTGCGTCTTCTTCGCGGTGCCGCCGGCTGTGACGGGCGACTCCTTGTTCGCGGCCAGGTCGTACACGTACACATCGTGGTCGAGCACGTAGGCCACCTTGCGGCCGTCGGGGCTGAACTTGGGATCGAGCAGCGTCCGTGGCCCGCTGGCGTCACGTGGCCGCGTCTCTCCGAGACGCGATTGCGAGTCTCGGAGAGACTCGCCCACGTGACCGGTGACCAGCTCGCGCACGGCCCCCTTATCGCGGTCGTAGACGTAGAGCTTGCCGGAGAGGCTCAAGAGGATCAGCCGGCCGTCCTCGCTGAGCTGGTAATCGGCGAAGCCGCCGAGGCTGACTCGCATCCGCTCGCGGCGGGCTTTCTCTTCGGGCGTCAGGCGCTCCTCGGCCCCCTTGAGCACGGCCTCGGGTGTGAGCAGTTCCCGGGTCTTGCCCGTCGCCACGTTGAACTCATACAGGCTCAGCTTGGGCTTCGTCGCCTCAGCCCGCAGAAAGAGCACGGCCTTGCCATCCGGCGTGGGCCTGGCCTGCACCGGTCGGCCGAGCATGAAGCCGCGCGTCTCGGCATACGTCCGCAGAAAGCCGGCGCCCAGCGGCTTGCCGGTCTTGGGAGCCGGCAGGTCAGCGGCCCAGGCGGCGGTCGCGACGACCAAAACAGCCAAGAAGGGTGGGATGGACGCTCTGCGTGTCATGGGCTCACCATTTTTTGCCCTTCGGTTTTTGGTTTTTTCCAATTTCGGCGCCCGCATGGCGTTGCGGTTGCAGTCGGTTGAGTCCGGCTGTCGCTTGCGGATTGTTGTCAGGATATATTTGGAGGAAGTCGTTGGTGGGGCAGCACCATATTCACTTCAGGTTCTCTTTCACAGGTGTTGTTGTCATGCTCTGCGCCGCCGAAATTGGGATGCTCGTGTTCGGAATCATCACCTTGGTCAAGGGAAGGTTCAAGCTAAGCCGCCGCAAGGTCGTCGTGGGCGGTCCGGCCTACTTGATCGGGGTGCTCTTGATTCTCCCGTTACCGATTGCGCTTGTGATCGGGATCGCCTTGGGCACAAGTCAGGCTGCCAGCGGCGGCGCCGTAAACCTTAGCGACACCAACCAAATGCTGAAGTATGCTGGCATCGAATTCGCGGTGGTGATCTGCCTGTTGCTGACCGCTATCGTCGTGGCCGCTGTGACGGGCAAAGACCCAGCGACGCTCGAGGGGCCAGGTCAGTACCCCTATAGCCCCAACGCCCCACGCGGCCCGGGGCAGGATCCCGGAAATCCTTATTCCCCGCCGCGGAATGACCCGAACTCGCCGCGATAGTTTTGATGCCATCGGCCCGCCGTTAGGGCGGCGATTTTGCCCTTCCGTTTTTGATTCTTCCAGTTCGGCTCCCCTGCGGCCTGCAGTCGAGGTGTGTCGAGGTCGGACCTCAGCCCGGCTGGGAGAATCCGCCGGCGCGCAGGGCGACCACGGAGTCCCTCGCTCGAGGCTTGGAGAATACGCCGCCAGAGCCGACGCCACAAACCGTATTCCGCGATCAACGCAGAGCCCGCCACCGCAGGGGCGGCGTGACACAAACGGAACACTTGAGCCGCCAGAGCACCGACCGCGGCTATTTCGAGCAG
>JBGQHD010001030.1:0-2080 GCA_041497795.1 Planctomycetia bacterium | reverse complement strand
GCGGTCCCAGGCGGAGCCGGCGGAGCCTGGGAACGAGACTACTGCGCCTCGACGGTGGCTTCTTCCTTCACGCGCGAGCGGCGGCGGGCTTTTACCGCGCCCCATTCCTTCGTCAGTGACTCGAAGACCTCGGGGCTTTCGTAGCGGATGACGTTCTTCCCCTCGGGGATCGGCCCCACCAGGCCGCGAAACACCGGCTGGCCGCGCAGCTCCAGGTCGGTGCTGCAATCGTCCACGCCGACCTGGGTGTGCATCCGCCGAAGGGGCTCGTCGGAAGGATAATCCCGAATGCGCAGCGTACCGTCAGCCGCCCGCGTCACGACGCGAAAAGTATCTTTGGGCATGGCGCCCTCCCGCGTTATGGTCCGCAAAACCCTCCTGGACCAAACGAGCGCGTCCTTGCCCGTGATAAGAGCTAAGGCAACTATCGGCAGGCGAGTGCCCGGTTGCCCAGTTGCGGGGCGGCCTTGCGGCGAAGCGGCACGTTGAGAGGGCTCGGCAAAGTCGGTGCGACACCGCGGGGAGGATAGTCATTCGGCGGAATGTCCGCTTTAGGTGCGGTCCAGCAGCTCGGCCAGGTGCAGGACCTCCACCCGGCTGCCGAGCCGGCGGAGGCGCCCGCCGATGTTCATCAGGCAGCCGGCGTCGGTCGAGACGACGGCCTGTGCGCCGGTCTGCCCGATGCACTGGCACTTGTCGTTCACCATCGCCCCGGAAATCTGCGGGTAACGCACCGAGAACGAGCCGCCGAAGCCGCAGCACTGGTCCTGCCGGGCCAGCGGCACGTACGTCGCGCCGCGCACCTGCCGCAGCAATTGCTCGACCTCTTGTTGCTGCCCCAGGGCCCGCAGATGGCAGGCATAGTGGTAAGTGATGGTGCCGTCGTAGCGCGCGCCGACGTCGGTCACGCCCAGTCGGTTCACCAGAAAGTCGCTCAGCTCGAACGTGCGGGCGGCCAGGTCGTCGGCCCGGCGGCGCCAGGCGTCGTCGGCGGCCAGCAGGTGAGGAAACTCGGCCTTCACCATCGCCGCACACGAGCCCGACGGGACCACCACCGGGTCATTGCCGGCGAAGACCGCGATCGTGTGCTGGGCCTGCCGCCGGGCCAGGTCGGCGTAGCCGCTGTTGTACATCGGCTGGCCGCAGCAGGTTTGCGCGGGGCGGAATTCGACCTCGTGCCCCAGGCGGCGCAGCAAGCGCACGGTGGCCTGCCCGACCTCCGGCCGGAGGACGTCGCCCAGACACGTGATCATCAGGAGGATCTTCACTCGCGATACTCTACTCCAACGACAGCCGGCTGAGGAATTGGTCCAGGCTCGTTCCCAGGCCGTGGCGGCTCGGCAACGAGAATCAACGCAATGAGAATCAACGCGCCTGCGTTGCTTGTGCTAATTCTCCTCCCCGCCGTCGGGCGGCGAAGGCTGCGCCGGCGACCAGCAGCTCGGCCGCCAGCCAGACGACGCGGAGCATGGTGGCGGCCAGCAGCGCGTCGGCGGCGGCGAAGCCGGTTTGCCGCATGAGGCCGATCAGCACGGCCTCGCGCACGCCGGCCCCGCCAGGGATCAGCGACAAGAAGCCGGCCACCGTGGCCAGCGACACGGCCGCCGTCCACAGCGGCAGGTGGGCCAGCGCCTCGGGCAATCGGCCGTCGGCGGTGGTGATGTCCAAGCCGCGTAGCGTTGCCCACAGGCTGAGCCCAATCACCGCCCAGCCCAAGGCAATCGCCAACCAGCCGCCCAGCAGCCAGCGGAACGTGAGGCGTTGCAATCTGGCGAAGGCGACGGGATCGCGCCGGGCGACGCCGGCCAGCGCGGCCAGGCGGCGGAACACCGGCGGCAGCGTCGGCGTCACCGCCACGGCCATCAGGCCCAGAGCAATCCAGATGAAGAACTGCTGTTCGCGGAAGCAAACAGCCAGCAGGGCGGCGGCCAGGAAGGCGCCGACGGCCATGGAAGTCAGCGTTTCGCAAAACACGCTGACCGTGGCCACGGCCATGTCCACGCCCGGTCCGCGGACCAGCCCGGCCCGCAGCACGATCACCATGGCCTTGCCCGGCACGTACTTGCCGAGGTGGCCGACG
>JBGQHD010001029.1:0-2083 GCA_041497795.1 Planctomycetia bacterium | reverse complement strand
GTTGCGGGTTACCTTCCATGCGAATCGATCGAATGTTCTGCGCCGCCAGTCTGATCGCGGCGGCCATGCTTTCCGCAGGTCGTCCGGTCGCGGCCCAGGATTCCTCCTCGGTGATTATCCAGCAGTCCACGGCGCAGAGCCACGGGCTGAAGCGCGCCTGGCTGACGCACGTAGAGATCAGCGGCGCGCAAGACCGCGTGCAGGACGTGATTTATTGGGGGCCCTCGACGCCGCCTGCCAAGCAGGCCGCGGCTAACGCGGAGCCGGTCGAGGTGCTCGGCAAGAAGGAGCCGACGGAGGTCGAAGACCTGCTGCCCAAGCCGCCTCCGCCGCCGGTCGTGGTGCCGATCGAGCAGCGCAACACGCTGTTCGTGCTCAGCCGCCGCGGCGTGCTCCACGCCGTGGAGGGGGAGACGGGGCGTACGCTGTGGGTCACGCAGGTCGGCAGCCGCGAAAAGCCCAACGAAGCCCCCGGCGTCGGCAAGCAGTACGTGGCGGTGGTGAACGGCGGCGACTTGTACGTGCTGGACCGGCGCGACGGCGGCGTGGCGTTCCGCAAGACGCTGACCAGCGTGGCCGCGGCCGCGCCGGCGGTCGGCGACCAATGGGTGTACGTGCCCATGCTGTCGGGACACATCGTGGCCTACAAGCTGCCCGACGTCCGGCTGGGCGCCGCCGCTCCGCCCCCCGTGGTGCCCGCCGCGCCGCAGCCCAAGGCCGCCGGAATCAAGGCCAAGAACACTTTAGAGCGCGACCAGAAGCTGCGCGACTTGCAGCGCGTGGATTACGCCGCCGGCCGCGTCGAGACGATGACGTACAACTCGTTCTCTTCGGTCAACGTGCCGCCGCTGGTCACTCCGTCGCACCTGGCCTGGGCGACGACGCAGGGGAAGCTGTATCTGGCCTTCAACGACCGGCCGGAGATCGATAGCCGCTTCGACACGCTGCGGCCGATCGAGGCCCCGCTGACGTATTGGCCGCCCCATATCTTCGCCGCCTCGAAAGACGGCTACGTCTACGGCCTGCACGAGCACAAGAGCGAAACCCCCTGGCGGTACAGCATCGGCGAGCCGCTCTACGACCCGCCGGTGGCCGTGGACGACGCCGTGTATGCCGTCGCTCCCCACTCCGGCATGTACTGCCTCGACGCGAAGTCGGGCGAGCGGCGGTGGTGGGCCCCCGGCATTCGCCGCTGCCTGGCCGTCGGCGCCACGCGGCTCTATACGGCCGACAACACCGGCGCCCTGCAAGTGCTCGACCGCAAGTCCGGCGCCCAGGTCGATAGCCTGAGGATCGGCCGGCTCGACGTGCGCGTGGTCAACTGGCGTTCCGACCGCGTCTACCTGGGCACGTCCGGCGGCGTCTTGCAATGCCTGCACGAGATCGGCCAGGACAAGCCGCTGATGCACCAGTTCACGGCGTCGATCGAAGTCAAACCGGAGCCAGGCAAGGCGAAGAAAGAGCCCGCGAAAGAGGCCCCGAAAGAGGCTGCTGCCGAGGAGGGGGCGCCAAAAAAGAACGCAGGCAAGGAGGGGGCCAAGAAAGGCGGTGCGGCGAAACCCTAGGAGCGGATGGGGGCTATCTAGCTTTTCAAGCTAAGCCGTGGCGCACACGGCCCGACGCGCAAGCTTGCGCGTCGGGCTAGTGTCCAACCGCCGGGCGATTAGCGCCTCTTGCCGGCCAACGCCAGATCGGCCTCGCGAGGCTGTTCGACGTAGACCATCCGCTCGCACTTTGGGTTGCCGCAGCGAATGAGATTGGCGGCCAACGGGTGCCCCTCGCTCAATGCCGCTTGGCAGTAGGGGCATGTCGTCGGCGGGGCGGCTGGCTGCTCTTGGGCCTTGACGCTCGCCGCGGACCGTCCCGTCGCCAGTTGATCGCGGTGCTGAAGCTGCAATCGGCCATCGACGTCGGCCGCGATCTCTTGCTCCGTATCGTGGCGGCAGACGTAGGTCACCACGACGCCGGCCACGAAGCCGCCGACGTGGGCGAACCAGGCCACGCCGCCCACGCCGTGCTCATCAATCGACGCCTGGAACATCTGCAGCAGGAACCAGCCGAACCCAAACGCCGCGGCGGGAAT
>JBGQHD010001028.1:0-2088 GCA_041497795.1 Planctomycetia bacterium | reverse complement strand
CGGAGAGTCAGGCTACGCCGCTCCGCGCAACGGCCCGCTCGGGCATTTCAGCTTGAACAGCCCGAAGATCTCTTCCTGTGTCAGGCCCAGCTCTCGCCGGCCGGGCGTGGGGGCGCCGGAGAAGATGGTGTCGAAGATCTCCCGCTTGTCGCGGAGGATTTGGTCGATGCGGTCCTCGATGGTGCCGACGCTGATGAACCGGCTGACCGTCACCGGGCCAGTTACGCCGATGCGATGGGCCCGGTTGATGGCCTGGTCTTCCACGGCCGGGTTCCACCAGCGGTCGAAGAGGAAAACGTACTGGGCGAATTGCAGGTTCAGCCCCACGCCGCCGGCGCCGTAGCTGATGAGCAGCAGCGGCCGGCGCGGGTCTTCGCGGAACTGCTGGATGATGCCGTCGCGCTGGCGGCTGGGGACTTGCCCGTGGTACTCCAGCGGGCGAAACGCGGGCAGCAGCTTCGCCAACCGCGTGAGCGTATCGACCCATTGGGAAAAGACGATCGCCTTGCGGCCGCTGGCGGCGACTTCTTCCAACTCGGCGGCCAGGTGCTCCAGCTTGGCGCTTTCGCCGGTGGCCGGGTCGAAGTTGCAGATTTGCTTCAGCCGCAGCACCAGCTCGAAGACGTGCTGAATCGTGGCTTGCCGGCCCATCTCGGTGAGCCGCAGCACGCCTTCTTCCTCGGCCAGGCGGTAGCTTTCTCGCTGCTCGGCCGTCAGGTCGATCTCCACGTCGCGAAGCATCTTGGGCGGCATGTCGGCCAGCACCATGTCCTTGGTGCGGCGGAGCACGTACTCGCCCACCGCCCGGCCGATCGCCGGCAGCTTCATCTCCGGACGCAGATAGCCGGGGGCAACGAACTCGAAGATGCCCAGCAGGTCGTCGGCCGAGTTCTCGACCGGCGTGCCGGTCAGCGCCCAACTGCGGCGGCGGGAGATGGCCCGCGCGATCTGCGAGGTGGTGCTGCCGCGGTTCTTGATCCGCTGCGATTCGTCGAGGACGACGAGATCGAACTGCGGCGCGGCCTGCAACGGTAGTGTGGCACGCTCTGAGCATGGATGCGAAGGGCGTGGCGGTGGCGCTTCCACGCCCATCACGTCCATGTTCTGGGCGTGCCACCCCACCGCTCCTCGCCGCCGCTTGTGCGAACACTCCGGCGGCCCGATCAGCAGATCGCGATCGCGCACCAGCAGCTCGTAGTTGGCGATCTTCACCGCGCACGGCAGCGACCACTGCCACCGCCGCTTGGCCTGGTCTCCCTCGATGACCATGACGGGCACTTCCGGCGCCCACAGCTCGAACTCGCGCTGCCAGTTCGTGACCAGCGGCTTGGGGCAGACGAGGAGCACGCTGCCGATTTCGCCGCCGTGCAGCAGCAGGCGGATGGTGGTGATGGCCTGCATCGTCTTGCCCAGCCCCATCTCGTCGGCCAGCACGGCGGCGTGCCGCGGATAGAGGAAAGCGACGCCGTCGAACTGATACGGGAACGGCTTGAACGGGAAGTCGAGAGACTCGCGGCTCATCCAGGCGGCCAGCGGCGGCTGGAGCAGGTAGAACAACCGATCCTCGAGCTTGATCACATCGCCGGGCGGCTTGATCCGCGCCGATGGGCGAGGGGCGTCCGCCGAGCACGCGTCCGCCGAGCACCCCGGCTGATCCGCAGCAGCCGGGGTGCTGACGAGGTTCTCATCAGCCGGCTGACGCCGGCCGCTCGCCGGAGAAGCGCGGCTTTTCTCGCTGTCCGGCCGGCCTTTTCCGAAGTCCTTCAACGCGGCGGAGCGAGGAAATACGAACCCCTTGGTCTTGATCGCCAGCGGACGGCCGATAGGCAGCGACACCACGCGCGGGGCAGGCAGCACGAGGGCCGGTGTTTGCACGCCCAGCGTGAGGGGACTTGCCAGAGCTGTGCTCAATTCGGACGTCAGCGCGTTGGCGGGAATAACTAGCTCGGCGGCCGGCACGGTGATGATGCGTGGCTGGTCGGCCGCACGAGGCGGGGCGGTTAGAGGCCCGGTCGTCAGAAGCCCGGCTTCTTGGAGAAGCCGGGCTTCTTCAAGACGCGCTGCTTGCCGCCGCGGAGGCCCTTCGCT
>JBGQHD010001027.1:0-2089 GCA_041497795.1 Planctomycetia bacterium | reverse complement strand
GGCTGCTTTCCTCGCAATTTCACGGCGGCGTTCAGCGGACAGCTTGTTAGCGCGGGCTCGCCCACCCTTTTTGCCGCCTAGGCGACCCAAGGCGACAGCCGCCGGATTCTTGCCGTCGTCGGACTCCGGCGGCGCTTCTCCGGTCGCTTGGTCCACGATGGACTTGGCGAGCTGGTTCGCGTCCCGTGGGCGCTTGCTTGAGCGTTTAGGCATGACCGCAGAATGCCCGCAACGACCGTGCCGTGTCAATAGCGCGGGCCATTCCTGCTGGTTGGCCAATCAGTCAAACTGACCCAGTACCGCAGCTTCTCGACGACGAGACTCTCTCGTGACATCCTGACCGCTGCGGCGTAAAGTAGTCGGTACGTCCTTTGGGACGTCAACCCCGCGGCGCAAATGCCCCACCCTAAACCCCGCCTCGATTCGCTGAACATGACTCGGTTCCGAGCGATTGCTTTCGCCGTAGCCGCCGTGTACGGCGTCGTCGTGCCGACCACCTCGGTCCATTCGGCCGAGCCAAAGCCCGAGGATATCGAGTTCTTCGAGGCCAAGGTCCGCCCCATCCTGGCCGCGCGCTGCTTCAAGTGCCACGGGGGCGCCGAGCCGAAGGCTCACTTCCGACTGGATTCGCGGGCTGGGCTGCTGAAGGGGGGCGACACCGGGCTGGCGATCGTGCCTGGCAAGCCGGCGGAAAGCCTGCTCATCGACGCGATCAACTACGGCGACACGTACCAGATGCCGCCTGACGGCAAGCTGAAGCCCCAGGAAATCGCCGCCCTCACGCAGTGGGTGAAGATCGGCGCACCCTGGCCCGATGGGGACGGGCTCGCCACCACCAAGAGCAAGCATGAGTTCAATCTGGCCGAGCGGATGAAGCACTGGTCGTTTCAGCCGATTCGCCGCCATGAACCGCCGGCCGTCAAGGACACGGCCTGGCCGCGTGGCGACATCGACCGCTTCATCCTCGCCAAGCTGGAAGCAGCCGGGCTGCGGCCGGCGCAGGACGCCGATCGCGCTATCTGGCTGCGCCGCGCCAGTTTCGCCCTGATTGGCCTCCCGCCCGAGACGGCCGAGGTCGAAGCCTTCGAACGCGACAGCTCGGCCAACGCCTACGAGAAGGTCGTGGATCGGTTGCTCCAGTCGCCGCACTTCGGCGAGCGCTGGGCCCGGCATTGGCTCGACCTGGTCCGCTACGCCGAGTCGCGCGGGCACGAGTTCGATTACGACGTGCCCAACGCCTGGCAGTATCGCGACTACGTGATCCGAGCGTTCAACGCCGACGTGCCATACAACCAGTTCGTCATCGAGCACCTGGCCGGCGACCTGCTGGAGCGGCCGCGCCTGCATCCCAAGGAGGGCTATAACGAGTCGATCCTCGGCACCGGGTTCTGGTTCCTCGGCGAATGGGTGCACAGCCCGGTCGATATCAAGCAGGACGAGGCCGAGCGGTTCGACAACATGATCGACGTGATGACCAAGACGTTCAACGGTCTCACGGTCGCTTGTGCCCGCTGCCACGACCACAAGTTCGATGCCATTACGCAGGCCGACTACTACGCGCTGTACGGCTTCCTTCGCAGCTCGGAGTATCGGCAGGTGTGCTTCGACACGCTGGAGCACAACCGGCGGATCGCGGATGACCTGGCCAAGCTGCGCGGGCAAGCGAGGCGGACGATCGCCGCAGAGATGGTCGCCGCCCAGCGGCCCGTGCTCGATAAGCTGGCCGACTATCTGCTGGCCGCCCGCGAAGCGATCTTGCTAAAACCGGAGTTTGACCGCGCCGGCGAGCGGCCGGCCGGCCTCAAGGGTGGCTCATCTTCGTCTCCGCCGTCTGGGTCGTCGCGGGCGGAGGACTTCGCGCCCGCGTATCGTGCGAAGATCAACGACCTGGCCCGTGCGCGTGGGCTGGCGGCCGAGCCGCTCGCCCATTGGACGGCACATCTGCTCGCCGCGCGCGGCGACGCGGCCGATCCGCTGCACGCCTGGGCCAGGTTGGCTGAGGCGAAAGACGCCGATCAGCCGGGCCGCGCGGCCGAGTTGCTGAGGTCCCTCGTGCAAGGCTGGCGCCAACAAGCCGGCCAGGCCGATG
>JBGQHD010001026.1:0-2108 GCA_041497795.1 Planctomycetia bacterium | reverse complement strand
CGATCTCGCGCAGATAGCACCACTGCTCCGGCGGAATTCCTTCTTGCTCGCTGAGCCAGTTGCAGTAGCGCGCCGCGTCGTACCAGGTGACGTTATTGATGGGGCACGTGGGCAAGGGGCTGTACCTTTCGAGGTAGTCGTATTTCGGCTGGAACCGCAGGTACTGCTCGACGGTCACTTCGTGCGCGGCGATGGCAAAACTCCGCGAAATCCGCCGAGCGTGCGTCACTTCCTGCACGTGGTCCCGCTCGTCGTCCGAGCCGGTCGAGCCCATGGTGAACTCCACCGGGCCACGGATCAGCGTCAGGATGTGCCCTTGCGGCGTGTGATACCAGCGTTGGCCATCGCGCGGCGCTTGGCCGGCCAGCGAGCGCCGGAGCCCCGCCAGTTCGCCATCGAGTTGCCAGCGGCGCAGCAAACACTCGATCGCCGAGTGCACGCCGGGCGAGGGATCATTACGGTACCGATCGAGGAGCCACGGAGCGAGCTGTGGGCGTAGCGGCTCGAGATCGGCCGGAGGGAACAGCGCCAGCGCCAGCAGCAAGGCCTGGCGCCGCCACTCGTCCGGCTCTTTCCGGAGTTGTTCCGCGACCCGGCGCGGATCGGCCCCCAAGGGAGACAGCCGGTGGATCAGGTAGGTCCGCAGCCGCGGGTCGGGCTGATACTCCAGCAGGCGCCAGACGGTCTCGGTTTCGCCGAGGCGTAGTAGCACTACGGCGGCGTTGGCCTGTCGCTGAGCCAACTCGTCCTTGCGCGACTCCAGCACGATCGGGCGCTGCCACACCGAGGCCGCCACCAGGGTCCCGTCGCCGATGCGGCTCAGCGAAATAGCCACCGGCCGGTACTGATCCTCCGCCAATGCACGGCAGGCTGCCAGATGGCTCTCGGGCGAAAGACCGTGCAGCTCCTGCGATTCCCACGGCGTGCCGTTCCACCAGATCGCCGCATACTTGGGCGCCCCGGTGGAGTCTAGATCGTGAGACAGCCTCACGTCGGCCTGGCACCAGCCGCCGGCAACTCGCCGCTCCGATTCAAGGCGCCGCTCATATTCAGCGAGGTCCATTTGCCAATCGGCATCGAAGTAAATGGAAATCGGCGTGGGAGTGGGGCGCAGCTTCCAGCGCACGGAGGTGAAAAACGCTTCGCCCGCGCCTGCATGGAACATGAGATTCGTGCGCGGGACAAAGCCCCCTTTGTTGAGCGGGTCCCAGTGGTCGGGGTGTTCGCCGTCGGGCACCGCCACGTACAACTCGGCGGTTTCCAGGTTGCCCTGGGGCTGCCCCCAAAGGCCGGAAAAAACAGCCTCCGCGTCCGTGCCCCCTCGCGGCGGAAGGTAGCGCGCCACGTCAAAGGGTACGAGCTCCTCCTGCCGCAGGGATTTGTCGGCCGCCCGCAATTCCTCCGCGGTCTTCCCGTGGAGGAAGCGCCACTTGCCGCCGACACGCCTCCACACGGCGGCGACCTGCACCCGGCCTCCGACCGTATACGGACGAACGCAGTAAGGCTGATAGCCGCACTCGCCCAGGGCCTTGGCAACCTCCTCAAGTGCCGATAGATCCAGCGTCTGGCAGAAGGCCAGCGAGGGCGTCACGATGCCCAGAGACTGCTCGATCTTTCGCGCCACTCCCTCGCTGGGGCGTGACGTGGGAAGCTTCGCCTCGTCGTCCCATTGCGGACTGGCCTTCTTGGCCAATTCATCGGTCATCCGCCGCACGATCTGCTGACCGCCGTCTCGCAGCTTGGGCAAGAGGACGGCAAACTGTTCGGGGTTGGCCTCAATGCTCAGGTCGGCGAGCAAGTTCGTATCCGACTCGGCATAATCCGCCAGCAAGGTCGCGGCGTTCACCGGTGCCGGGCCCGTCTTGGGCCAGTTACGGAACACGTCGATCAACGGACTAACCAAGTGCGTGCCAACGGGCTGGAACTCGCGGCGCCATTGCGGCAAATCCTCTTGGCTCTCTCGAGCGATCAGCCCCGCGACACGGCGCGCGCCATCGTGCCAACGGGAATCGTCCGGCGCGTAGCTCGCCAAAGCGCAGGCGGCGCGCAGGCTTGCGGAAGGCTCGGCGCCGGGGTCCATGACCACCGCCCACAACTGCTCGGCGCTG
>JBGQHD010001025.1:0-2109 GCA_041497795.1 Planctomycetia bacterium | reverse complement strand
GTAATAGGGGAGCTTCTGGAGCTTGCCTGCCAGGGCCTTCAGCTCCATGCCCATCTCCACCTGATCCTGGATCGGGACCAGCACTTGGGCCTCCAGGGTCGGCGCGCGCTCATCCCAGAAGAAGCCTGGCTGCTCCCCCTTCACGTTCGTGAACCGCAGATTGGCCAGGCTCATGGCGTTGCGCGGCGTGCGCCCACCTTTGAAGCCCACGCTGAGCCGCCTGGGGTCCGCAAAGGCGGCCTTCTGCCCGTGGCACGAGGCACAAGCGACGGTGTCGTTGCCGGAAAGCCGCGTATCGTAGAACAGCACGCGTCCCAGCGTCGCCCCATGATCGGTGAGGGGATTGTTGGAAGGCGTGTTGTCGAGCTTCGCAAGTTGCGACTTTTCGAGAGCAGCAGGCAGTCTCAAGTCCGTGTACCTGTGCGGTTCGGTTGGCAGCATCGGCACGTCGATGCCGCCGAAGGCCGCGCGCAGCGCCCGTTTCTCGTCATCCTCAAGGCGGCCGTTTTGGTTGCGGTCGAAACGCGCGAGCAAAGCGTCGCGACTAAAGGGTGTCGCCGCGCTCGCGGACCGATGCCCACCACCCGCTAGCTGCACGGCAAGCAACGCACCCAGAATGGCCATCCACCGGCGATTCGCGGCGCAGCGCATGGTGATGGTGTCCTGCTCGCCCAGCCGATCGAAGGAACGTTGCCCAGCGTCGTTACGTCCCATCCGTTGGTCCGATTATACTCGATGTCCAGGGCGCCTCTCAGCACGAATACCTGCAGGACTTTAGGGTCCGATGACAGGTGTTATCCCAGCGCAGGCCCCATTGAAGCTCATCCGGCCGGGTGCGGTCCGGTTTTTCGTACACGCCTTGGATTTTTCGGTAGCCGAGGAAGACGTGGGGACAGCATCGGGCATCAGGTGGAGATCGGCATGAAAAACGGGCCCACGTCGGGGATCAGAGCAGGCCTTTGACATCGCTCGTGAATCGGAGGATGCCCGGCAGCGCTACGGCGTGCACCCGCTAGGTCAAAACCTACTCCTGGCCCGCAGATTGATTGAGGCCGGTGTGCGGCTGGTTAGCGTGGTCGCATGGACCGGGACACCGCCCGGGTCGAATTTCAGCAATGTGCAGACCTGGGACATGCACGGCGGTGGCCTGGGAAGCATCTTTGGCACCGGCCCCTACGGACTTGGCTGGGCGCTTCCGCGCGTGGATGAAGCCGTCAGCGCACTGCTCGAAGACCTCGTGGCCCGCGACCTGCTCCGGCGCACACTGGTTGTCATGGTTGGTGAGTTCGGCCGCACGCCTAAGATCAATAGTGGGGCTGGGCGTGACCATTGGCCCAATTGCTACACGGCCGTGATCGCGGGAGCCGGGATTCGAGGCGGGGCGATCTACGGAGCTTCGGACCAACACGGGGCGCAGGTCAAGACAAACCCAGTCTCCCCCGAGGATTTTGGGGCAACGATCTTCACCGCTCTGGGGATTTCACCGTCTTCGCTCTTCGGCCCAAACGGCATCTCCGGACGCGTCAGCACCGGCAACGCGATCGGAGAGCTATTTGGCTAGGCGTAGCCACCGATCAAGCCTGCGGGCCACGTCGGCGCGCCAGCCCCAGAACCACCAAGCCCACGCTGACTAGGGCGCCGAGCATGACGAAGCCAAGACGGAAAGCACCGCCGCGCGGGGCGGCCGGCTCGAGCGCCCCGAGCTTCAGCGTCCCCTCGCGCTTGCCGGCCGGCTTCTTATCCTTGGCGTCATAGAAGTCGCTGGAGTTCCGCCGGGCCGGCATGCGGTATTCGCCGAAGATCAGGTTCTGGGCTCCCACCACCTCGCGGGTGAAGTCGCCATCGATGACCGTCAGGGTCATCTTCTTGAGGTCGCCCAGCGCGTCCTTGACGGCCTTCTCGCGCTCCTTGTCGAGCGCCGCCAGGTTCAGCTTGTCGATCTCCGGGCCGCGGAGGCCGAAGTGCTCGCCGATCCGCAGCAGCATCTTCTCGTCTTCCTCGAAGGGGTGCGACAGCCGGCCGTTCTTGACGGCCAGCAGGTCGCCGGCGAACAGCTCCTTGGCAAAGCCGTTGTGCGGCGTCGGATCGCGCTGCTGCGGCAGGCCTTGG
>JBGQHD010001024.1:0-2120 GCA_041497795.1 Planctomycetia bacterium | reverse complement strand
GTCTTCTCCTTGTTGAGGACCTTCAGGCCGACGATCTTGCCGCTGTCGCGGTCGCGGGCCATGTAGAACTTCGACATGGTGCCCGAGATGGCCTCGCGCAGCAGCTCGAACCGGGTGCGGACGTTGAGCCGCGACTTCTTGCCGCTAAAGGCCGACCGAAGCTGATCGAAGAACCCCATTGCCCGCCGCCCCGAACGCTTGCCGGATCAGAACCACCGAGAAGAGAGAGCTTCGCCTGCACTTCAAATCTAAGCGCCGGCGGCCGAGGACGCAACGGAGGGAGGTTGGCTGCCGCTGCATCCGTTCGCGGGGCATTGACTTCCGCTGGCGGCAAGACTCTATTCCCCGCAATCAATGGGGCCTGCTCGACTCACCACCTCCACTTCCGAATGCCCTTCTTGTCCTGATCGCGGCGATGTTGCACGAAGGACGCCGACAACGCCTCGCGGAGTTTGTCGCCTGGGTCGCCAGCCACATCAAGGGCGATGAGAAGGGCGAAGCTCAAATCTACCTCGACCGGCTGTTCCAGGGCTTCAGCCAGCGGGGGATTCTGGAAGTCGGCGGTCAGCCGGAGTTTCGCGTCCGCAAAGCCAAAGAGGACGGGGGCGGCACCGCATTCGCCGATTATGTTTGGAAGCCGATCGTGCTGATCGAGATGAAACGTCGCGGCGAGAATCTCGCCAAGCACTACCGCCAGGCGTTCGACTACTGGATTCGTTTGGCGCCCAACCGGCCCAAGTGGGTCGTGCTTTGCAATTTCGACGAGTTCTGGGTCTACGACTTCGACAGCGCTCAACTCGACACGCCACTCGACACCGTGCCGCTGGCCGAGCTGCCGGAGCGATGGGGGCCGCTGGCGTTTCTCTTCCCCACTCAGGAACGGCCTTCTTTCGGCAACGACCACGAGGCGGTCACGCGCGCCGCCGCCGATCGATTGGCAGTCTGTTTTAACAAATTGGTGGCTCGGCAGGTCGAACGCCCGCTCGCGCAGCGGTTCATTCTGCAGATGCTGGTCGCGCTGTTCGCCCAGAGTATCGGCTTGCTGGAGAAGTACTTCGTCACGCGCTTGCTCGAAGACTGCAAAAGCCCGGCGGAAAGCTACGACCTGCTCGGCGGCTTGTTCGTGGCGATGAACACGCCCGGAACGTCGGGTGGCCGCTACAAAGGGGTGGATTACTTCAACGGCGGGCTGTTCGCGGAGCCAGCGCGCCTGGAACTCTATTCCGATGAGCTCAATCAGCTTCGGGAGGCTTCCAAGAGCGATTGGTCCAAGGTGCGGCCCGAGATCTTCGGCACGCTCTTCGAGCATTCGCTCGGCCACGAGGAGCGCCATGCCTACGGCGCTCACTTCACGAGCCCGGTGGACATCATGAAGATCGTCGGGCCGACGATTATCGAACCGTGGCGCGACCGGATCGAGGCCGCCAAGACCAAGAAGCAGCTTATCGACCTCGCGCGCAGGATGCACCAATACGTCGTGCTGGACCCCGCCTGCGGTTCCGGCAACTTCTTGTACATGGCGTACCGAGAGCTGAAGCGCCTCGAAGTTCGCATCTATCAGCGGATCGGCGAACTGGCCAGCAACGGAGACAAGGTGCAGCGCGGCATCGGTTTTGTTACGGCAGGACAGTTCTACGGCATCGATATTAACCCGTTCGCCGTCGAGCTGGCCAAGGTCACGATGATGGTCGCGCGCAAGCTGGCCATCGACGAGCTGCGCGTCAGCGAACCGGCCCTACCCTTGGATAACCTGGACACGAACTTCATCGCCGCCGACGCGCTCATCGACGCCGACGGCAAGCCCGCGACGTGGCCGCCAGCCGACGTAATCATCGGCAACCCGCCCTTCCTGGGGGCCAAACGCCTGAAGCCCGAGCGCGGCACGGATTACGTCAATGCCGTCCGTCGTGCTTATCCCGACGTGCCAGGCATGGCCGACTACTGCGTCTACTGGCTCCGCAAGGCGCACGACCATTTGCCCCCCTGCACCGCCGACGATCCGCTCGCCGGCCGAGGGGGACTCGTCGGCACACAGAACATCCGCAACAACCAATCGCGCGTGGGGGGGTTGGACTACATCGTGGGATCGGGCACGATTGTGGAAGCCGTGGAGAACCAGC
>JBGQHD010001023.1:0-2122 GCA_041497795.1 Planctomycetia bacterium | reverse complement strand
GTGCAGCTCGATCTGCTCTTGGCCGCCGAGAGTCGCGCCAAAGCCGATCGCAAGGCCGTTGATCTCAAAGAGCGGCTGGATAAGTTCAACGCGGCTCGGCCGAAGAGCGACCCGCTGGCCGTCTGGCGCGAAACGCTCGAAGGGGGCAATGCCGAGCGCGGCCGGGCCGTGTTCTTCGACCGCGTCGATCTCTCCTGCCGCCGCTGCCACAAGATCGGCGACTCCGGCGGCAACGTCGGCCCGGAGCTGACGCACATCGCCAAGGACAAGACGCGGGAATACCTGCTGGAGTCGATCGTGCTGCCCGACAAGATCCTGGCCCAGGGCTTTCAGGCCGCGATGGTGCAAACCGACGACGGCCGCACGCACTCCGGCATCGTCAAGAGCGAGGACGACAAAGTGCTCACGCTGCAAACCGCCGAGGGGAACTTCGTCACCATCCCCAAGGCCACCATCGAGCAGCGCGGCCGCGGCCGTTCGCCCATGCCCGAGGACGTAATCAAGCAGCTCAACAAGTCTGACCTGCGCGACCTGGTGGAGTATCTTTCGACGCTGAAGTAGGTGCCGCGAGCCGAGCGGCACCCCGAAGCGCGCACGACAGCGGCGAAACGGTCCGGCTCGGCTCGCCGGACCTACTTGCCGGACCTACCGGATCGTCACGAAGTCATTGTGATTGATGAGTGCGTGCACAAGCCGCGCGCGGGCGCGCGATGACTTCGCCCCGGCGTCTTGGCCGGGGAGCGATTGCAGCCGGGCGAGCGACTCCTCGCACGCCGCCAACTCGTCGGCATTCGGCAGGCTGCCGAGGATGGCGGCGAACGCGCCGCGGATGAACTCGGCGTCGCTGGCCTGAGCGTATTCCCGCTGGAGCCGCGCGGCGATCCGCTCGGCCATGTCGCTGGCGAACTGGCTGTTGCTCATGGCCAGGGCCTGCTGCGGCACGATGCTCTCGCTGCGGCGGTAGCATTCCAGCACGTTGGCGTCGTCGAACAGCGACAGGAACTTGTGCTGGTCGTTGTGCGAGTGCACGAAGTACAGGCTGCGGCGGCGCGAGTCTTCCATCTGCACGGGATCGAGCGAGGCGCCGCCCAGGCGGCCGTCCATCTCGCCGGCCAACGCCAGCAGGCTGTCGCGGACCGTCTGAGCGTCCATGCGGAGCGAGTTCATCCGCCAATACCAGCGATTCTCGGGATCGATCGCGCTGGCCGCCGCGCCGGCGCTGGACGAAGTCATCCGGTAGACGTTCGAGGTGACCATCAGCCGGTGCAGATGCTTGAGGCTCCAGCCGTTCTGTTGAAGCTCGACCGCCAGATAGTCGAGGAGAGCCGGGTGTGTCGGCTCGCTCCCTTTGCGGCCGAAATCGAACACCGTTGCCACGAGCGGCCGCCCGAAGTGCCGTGCCCAGACGTGATTTGCCGCCACACGCGCCGGCAGCGGGTTCCGCACGTCGGTGAGCCAGCGGGCCAGCGCCGTCCGCCGGCCGGTGCTGGTCGTGGGGAACGGCTTGTTGCGGGACGCTTCGCTTTCCAGGTTCGATTCCAGCGTCTTCAGCGCGCCACGCAGCGGCGTGTAGCTCTCGCCGGGCGACTCGAGCGCCTTCCTCGCCGCGGCGACCCCTTGTCGGGCGGCGTTCACTTTGCCCTCGGCGGCGGCCTGCTGCGCGGTTGCGGCGCGCGACCGCTCGAACTCCGCCTGGGCGAGCGACCCTTCGGCCTGGAGCAATGCGAGCTGCTTCTCGGCCTTGGCGGCGACCGCAGCGAGTGCCTTGGCATCGGCGGCCGGCGGCTGAGCCCCGTCACGTGGGCGAGTCTCTCCGAGACTCGCGTTCGCGTCTCGGAGAGACGCGGCCACGTGCCGCGCACGGTCGGCGGCGGCGCGGGCTTCGAGCGAGCGCGGCTGCATTTCTGCCGCGGCCAGCGACGACTCGGCGGCCTTCACGGCCAAGCGGGCTTGCTCCACGGTCATGGGCTGCGGCTTGGCCGACGCCGACGCTCCGGTCTCGACAAGCACGAAGTCTTTGGGCAGCTCGCCGATCTCGAACCGCTCGAAGGTGGCCTTCGCGTCGTAAGTGATCAGCTCGATGTGGCCGGCACGGCGCGGGAGCGGAAGCTGATACGCCAGC
>JBGQHD010001022.1:0-2126 GCA_041497795.1 Planctomycetia bacterium | reverse complement strand
CTACGGCCGCGCGGCGCGCGAGCGGCTGCATGGCGAAGGGGTCGATTGCCGTCACGTGAAGGTCGTCGCCGGCGAAGCGTCTGGCGTCGCGTTGATCCTCGTGGACCAGCGCGGCGAGAACCTGATCGGCGTGGCCTCCGGCGCCAACGCGCACCTGCTGGCCGCGGATGTCGATGCCGTGCCGGAGGAAGTCTTCCGCCAAGCCGGGGTGTTCCTCGCTAGCCTCGAGTCGCCGCTGGCCGCCGTCCGGCGCGGCTTGGAGCGAGCGAAGGCGGCCGGCGCCATCACGATTGTCAATCCCGCGCCGGCCGCGCTGGAGGCGGCATCGCCGGACTTCCTCAAGCTGGTGGACGTGCTGACCCCCAACGAAAGCGAAGCCGCACTGCTGGCCGGACGGCAGGTAGCGGGCGACGGCGACCTGCGCGCGCTGGCGGCCCATTGGCAATCGCTCGGCTGCCGCGGCATCGTCTTCACGCTGGGTGCCCGCGGCTGCCTGGTCGTCGGCGATGAAACGGTCGCCATACCAGGCCACGCGGTGCAGGCCGTGGATGCCACGGCCGCCGGCGACGCTTTCAACGGCGCCTTGGCCGTGGCCGCGTGCGAAGGCAAGCCCTTGCCGGCCGCCGCCCGGTGGGCGAATCGGGCCGCCGCCCTCTCGGTCACTCGGCCGGGCGCCCAGCCTTCGCTGCCGCGGCGGGATGAGATCGAAAGGTTTGGCGCGTGAGAACCATGCCAGCCACACTCAAGTTCGTTCTGCAGGATCGGGTAGGTCCCGCCTGCCGGGCGGGACCGGAAGCGCCGCCCGACGCGGCGACGGACGCACATTGTGCCGCTCGGCAAGCGGCACCTACTTTTGCACCTTCAGCACGATCGCCGGCGAGACTTGCACGCCGGCCACGGGCGCCACGGCGTGCAGCGGCCGGGCGGTCTGGGGCACCCACGGGCGGGCCGTGATGAATAGCTGCCGTTGGGTCTGCCCTTCGGGGATCAGCACGCCGTTGAGGCCGATGTTATCGACGATGATCCCGTGCGGCAGGTTGTTGACGTTGAACTGGATGCGGTCGTTGAAGCCGTTCCGCTCGATGCGCAGCGTGGCCGTGACCGTGGTGCCGGGCTTGATGACCAGCTCCGCCGGCTCCAGCCGCACGATGACCTGCGGCTTGGGGGCCAGCGTGATCTTCCCCAGGCTGCCCAGCGGCTTACTGATCCACGCGTCGCCGATCTTCGCTTTGGCGGTGACCTGAGCTTTGGCCGCGTTCTCAGCGGTCGGCTGCGGAGCGTCGGCCGCTGCGTGGATGACGGCGGCCGCCGTGGTGTGCCCGGCCTGGATCGTGATCGGGCCGGAGACAGCAAAGCCCGGCGGCAGGCCGGTGACTTCGATCTGGATTTCGCCCTCGAAGCCGTCGCTCCGCTCGGCGGTGAAGGTCAGCTCTTTGCCGCTGCCGGCGCCCACCGCCGGGTTGGCCCCGCCGATCGCGACGCTGAAGTCCGGCTGCGGCCGCCGCACGAGCAGGCGATAGGCGAAGCGGTCGCCGCCGTGACCCGGCACGTCGCTGACCCGCACCAGGTAATCGCCGTCGGCCGGGGCCGTGAAAGTGAGCTTCGAGTCGCGGCCCAGCTTCCGCTCGCCGTCGTCGTCGTTGGCGTAGTGCAGCGTGAACGTCGGCAGCCCGTTGGGCACGAGCTTGCTGCCCATCGGCTGCGGCTCGACGATGTAGCACGACTCATCCAGGGCGTGGGCCGCCGGGCTGGTGTCGAAGAAGCACCGCCGCGCCCCGCCGCTAGTGTAGAAGACGAACGCCGAGTCCGGCCCCTGCGGCATGCGGAACAGCTTGACCACCTCGCCGTTCAGGTAGAGATACTCGTTCAGCTCCATCTCCTCCCAGTTGGCGACGCGGGCTTCCGCCGCGCGGGAATCGACCGGCCGGAAGGTGATGTACGAATCGCGCACCGCTTGCAGCAGCAAGCGCGGGACGGGCTCGCCACGCGCGTCGAGCACTTCGATCTTCGTGTCGATCGGCGAGCCGCGGCGGCTGGCCTGGGTTTCGATGACCCACGGCTCGCCGGCCTTGGCGTGGAAGCGATAGAGATCGACGTCCGCCTCCGGTGCGCCCGGCTTGGCCGTT
>JBGQHD010001021.1:0-2128 GCA_041497795.1 Planctomycetia bacterium | reverse complement strand
CCGGCTGCTTGCGAGCAGCCGGGGTGCTGCCATTGACCGTGGAGCGCAGCACGTGGCCTGGAAGCTCGTCAAGCACGATGGCATCGCCCCCATTGCCGCGGCGTGGGATGCGTTCGTGCCGCGAGATGTGCCGCATCTTCGCTCCGGCATGCTCGCGGCCGCCCAGCAGGGCAAAGTCGTCCAGGATTTGACCTGCGTGCTCGTCCATCGCGACAACGAACGCAAAGAAGCCCGGCTTCTTGGAGAAGCCGGGCTTCTGGCCGATGCTCAACCGGTGGCCGCGGCCGTCTTTTACACGCTACCGATCGACACGCTGGCCTCGGCCCCGGCCTGGGTGCAGAAGTTCGCCGCCTGGGTGCGGCAACGTGCGCCAGGTTTCCTGTGGAAATCGATGCGGGTCTGCGGCTCGCCGATCAGCAATTCGTCGTCGGGCATGTGCTTCGCCCCGGAGCTGTCGCCGGCCGAGCGGCGCGAGGTCGTGGCCCTGGTCGCTCAGCAGCTTGTGGCCGACGCCCGGAACGATCAGACGATCTACTTCCGCGATATCCCGGAGAGCGAGCTGGCGGACTTCGGCGAGGAGTTGGACCGGCAAGGCTTCTTCCGCGTCACGCCGCAGCCGGGCATGGTCTTGGACCTTCGCTGGCAGACGTTCGACGAATACCTGGCCGCCCTCCGCAAGCGTTACCGCAAGCGCGTGCGAGACGACCTGAAGACGGCCAAGGGGCTGGAGTTCACGCTGCAAGATGCCTCCGCGGAGCTGGCGCCGGTCACCGCACGGCTCTACCAGAACGTCCTGGCCAACGCCGAGCAGAAGCTCGAGGTGCTCTCCGAGGCGTTCTTCGCCGCGCTGGGCCAGTTCGATCAGGCCAAGCTGCTCGTGGCCCGCAATCCCGCCACGGCCGAGGTGCTGGGCGTCAATCTGCTGCTGTTCTCCCCGTCGCAGATGCAAAACCTGTACATCGGCTTCGACTACGAGCAGAATGAGCAGTACAACACGTACTTCGCGCTGGTGCAGCACTCGCTCCGGCTGGCCATCGAGCGCGGCTGCAAGGTGTGCCACTTCGGCCAAGATTCGTACGAGTTCAAGGCCCGGCTGGGCGCCCGGCCGTATCCGCTGTCCGGTTACATGAAACACAAGTCGTGGCCGATCCATTGGATGCTCCGCCGCAACCGGGAGAACATCTTCCCAGCCACCGAAGCGGCGACGCACGATGTTTTCCAAGGCGAGGGCGCGGAGGAGTGATCCCGCAGAGGTTCACGACATCGTCAGGACGTTTAGTGCCGCCCGCTCTTGGACACGAGGCAACCCACATTGCTTCGACGCAGGACCGCAATGGCCGATGTTGCCCCGGATGATGTCCCCACCGATGGCGCCCCGACGCCTGCCCGCCCGTGGCAGTTCTCGCTGAATCACTTGTTCCTGGCCATGATTCCGGTGGGCCTGCTTTTCACTTGGCTGGGGGCGCTGGAATCGACGACGTGGCTGAACCTAACGCTCGCGGCCGTTGTGACTGGCGGCTATCTCGCCGTGGAATGCTTTGGAGATCACGCCGGGCTCGTCGGGGTGTCCCGGTTCTGGCGCGCGAGTTACTTTGTCGCCAGGGCGGCCTTCTTCCAGGCGATTTGCTTCTTTGTTTGTGTGCTCTCGTTCTTGTGGCTTCCACCACCCAATCTGCCACCAGAACCTCCGCCAGGAGCGAGCCTAAACGAATCACTCCAACACGCGTTCGCGCCGGTCGTCATCGTCCTGGCATACTCTTACGGGGTAGTGCTCACAGCGACGATTGCGTGGATCGCAAATCTATTCGCCGCCGCCAGGATTCGCCGTGCACGCTGGTTACTCTTCGTCACGACTCTTCCAGGTGTCATGAGCGTTTTGCTGGTCGCTTGGGTGCTCTGCGGTGGGCGGTAACGACGCAATCCTGTAGTTCGCACGACGCTCATCATCGCACGGCTTTGCCCATCTGAGGACGGTCGCTAAGATGCGAGTGGCGTTCGGTCAGATGGCTCAGTCCACTCATTCGAGACTGCGCAACTTGTTGTACAGCCGTTGCCGCTTCACCGCGCTAAGCGATCATGTGGAAACCGCTGGCCCATAGTATCGATTGGCTGTTGAGCATGACGCTGG
>JBGQHD010001020.1:0-2130 GCA_041497795.1 Planctomycetia bacterium | reverse complement strand
CGCGTGCCACGTCAGCGAGCCGTCGCCCACCACAAGAACAGGATGGGGACGGCCGTATTGGCGGCGTTCAGGAGAATCAAAGCCAGCAGCAGACCGTCTCGCAGCGCACCCAGGGACAGGACGAAGTTGACCAGGTTGACGACGAATCCCATCACGTGCATCACGGCGGCGAAGATCAGCCCAAAAACAAGCAGCACGACGACCAATGTCTGGGGCAGCAGCCTGACCGCATCGAGCCGCACCAACGCCAGGCTGACGACAAGCAATGCCCACGGTACGAGCGTCAATCCGCCGGCGATCACCGCCGCCTCGCACGCTTGCCGGTCCAGATCACGGGACCAGGGCAGTCGCAGCCGCTGCTTCCAGACGATCCTTGCCAAAACGATCTGCGCCAGGCCGAGGAATAAGTAGCAGGGCAAGAACAGAGGAGCATCCTGGGAGCCGCCGGAGACCAGCCACGACAACAGCCCCACGAGGGCCATCAGGCCGAAGACCGACCTGAGGCTGAATTGGAGCGGGCGGGGTCGATCGGTCGTCATGAGAGGATCAACCGGCCTCGAAGGCCGCGCGCACTTCTCGAGCGATTTCCGCCAGCGCAGTCTTCGCCGCCGGGAAGGCGTTCAGCCGTCGCAGAAATCCGTGGATCTGGCCGTCGTAGCGCACCAGCCGTGTCGGCACGCCGGCTGCTTTCAGCCGATTGGCGTAGGCTTCCCCTTCGTCGCATAGCGGGTCGAACTCCGCCGTCATCACCAGCGCGCGAGGCAGACCTGAGAGATCGTTGGCCCGCAACGGCGAGGCGTACGGCTCGTAGCCGTCCTGGTCCCGCTCCAGATACTGCTGCCAGAACCAATGCATGGCGTCGCGGGTCAGCATGTAGCCCTCGGCACAGGCCCGGTACGACGCGGTTTCGACGTTGTAGTCGGTGGCCGCATAGACGAGCACCTGCAGCGCGGGCAGCGGCCCGCCGCGGTCGCGGCACATTAGGCTGACCACGGCCGCCAGGTTGCCGCCGGCGCTGTCGCCCGCCACGGCGACGAGCGGGGCACCTTCACGCCCCTTATCGATGCCCAAATCGACGGCGCTGGACTGCACCCAGCGCGTGGCCGCGAAGGCGTCTTCCGGCGCGGCCGGGAACTTGTGCTCCGGGGCCAGGCGGTAATCGACGGCCGCCACCAGGCAGCCGGCGGCGTTGGCCAGGGCACGGCAGAGGTTGTCGTGCGTCGCCAAATCGCCGACGACCCAGCCGCCGCCGTGGAAGAAGACCACGGCGCCAGAGGACCCCGCGCCAAAGCACCCCGGCTGCTGCGGAGCAGCCGGGGTGCTGGGTTTCGCGCTGCCAGCGGCCGGCCAATAGAGCCGCAGGGGAATCTCCCCCCGCGGCCCGGCGATGCGGCGGTCCTCGACCTTCGCCACCGTCTCCGGCGGGCCCAGGCCGGGGATGCTGGTTAGCATCATCTCCCGCGCCTGCGTGGGCGTGCCCTGGTGAACGTCGGGCAGCTTCAGCGCGGCGAGCTGCTTGAGAAACTTATCGGCAAGCGGATCAAGCGGCATAGGCAGGCAACTGGAAGCACGAGGAGCACGGACAAGGGGCGGCGACAGCCTCATTGTGAATCATTGTGAACCAGCCCACCTCGCCGCGGCAAGCTCGGCAGAGCCTGAGGGCGTTTGAGAGCAAGCCTTGTCATTCTGAGCCGCTTGTCATTCTGAACGAAGCGAAGAATCTCCGGTCCCAGCGCGGCGAGCCTGCGATCTTTTCGTAGCCTGACTCTCCGAGTCGGGCGCCCGACGCGGAGAGACGCGGCCACGTGGGGGCGTCACGCCAGCCGCTGCCGGACGGCCCAGACGGCCAGCTTCTCGCGGAAGATCTTGGCGTTGTGGCGGACATCGACCGGGAAACGCGGGTGGATCAAGAAGTGCTTGATGGATCGGGTCAATTCGTTGGCGGCGGCCAGGTCGCGCAATTGGCCGATCAGCCGGTCGCGGTCCTTGCGCGTCCGCGGGAACCGCCCCTCCTCCGGCTGGACAATGATGACGGGCGTTTGCGGCGGCCGTGCGTCTTGCTTCTCCGCGGCCGGCGTCGTGCCCGGCATTTCGACGCCGACGAGCGCCGAACGATAGACGTCCTCGTGG
>JBGQHD010001019.1:0-2155 GCA_041497795.1 Planctomycetia bacterium | reverse complement strand
GCGATGGCCGCGGAGCAGAACTGTCGCCGCGAGAGTGACGCCGCGGGAGCCTTCATGGGGAGTCAATCTGTGGGGTAGGCTTCCAGCCCGCCAGTGGGCTCGAAACTTGCGGCAGGCTCAAAGAGCCTTAGGCAGGTTGGAAGCCTACCCCACGGGCGCACAGGCTGGAAGCCTGTGCCATGCCAAGCCTGTCCTACTCGATGTCCAGCAGGCGGCCGCCGCTCATGTACCAGCCCTCGCCGCAGTCCTGGCACCAGTCGAGGCGGACGCGCAGGTCGGTCGGCTGGCCGGCCCGGCCGGCAAAGCGGACCAGCACCTCCCGGCAGTGCAGCGGCATGATGTGCAGCAGGCCGATTCCATACAGCGACAGATCGCGGCAAAAGGCCGAGAACCGGGGCGGCTCGCCGTCGTCCAGCCCCACGAGCACCGGCCGAAAGAACGGCACGCGGACCGAACGCCGCTGCTCGATGTCGGCGGAATCGCGGGCTTCTTTGATAATCCGCATCACGGCGGCGCGAACTCGATGCGCATCCGCGGCAAACAGCGTCCCAGTACGTGGGTCCATAGCTCTCCCCCGAGGCAGTGGCGTAAGTCGAATTGACGTGGCGAAATGCCGACAAAAATGCCGTGACAACTGCCGCGACAAATGCCGTTGGCGAAACGCCTTGACGTGATATGCCTAAGCTGCCTGTGGACAAGGAGCGCGATGGGCAGCAGAGTTCTCCAAAAGAAACCATAGCTCATTCCGCGGCGCGGTGCGGCCGTGGGGCAGGCATTCTTGCCTGCCGGACGGGACGAGAGCCTGGCCCGCAGAACCGCGAGAATCCGACCTTGGCTGAACGTCCAACGTCGAACGTCCAACCTCGAACGCTTCGATGTTGGATGTTCGATGTCCGGCAAATGCTACTTCGCCCGGCCACACCGCGGACAAGAGACCGTCAAGTCCGGCACGATGCGGCCGCAATGGCGACAGCGGCGCACTCCAGGGAGCGAGATGAGGAGCACGGCCAGGCCGAAGATGATCGCCAATTCGGGCAATCCCAAGCCGAACATTGTTGGACCCTCCGCTTGAACGAACCCCTACTTCGCCTTCTTCTTCCGCGCCTCCAACACCGGGTCGGCCGCGAGCGGCAGCTTGACCGTGCCCTTGGTTTCGGCGGCCAGGTAGATGCCCAGGATGATCTCCACGGCCCGGCGGCCTTCGGGGCCGTCGATCAGCGGGGCGCCGCCTTCGTCGATGGCCCGCAGCACGTCGCGGAATTGCAGCATGTGGCCGTGGTGGCCGATGGCGGTCGGGTCGCTGGCCCCGCCGCCCGTGCTGTGACGGCCCTTCATTCGCTCGTGGATCGCGGCATCCTCCGTGGCCGGCGTGGCGAAGTCCCACTTGATGAGGTCTTCTTCCTCCATGACCGCTGACCCGGTTGAGCCGTGCAGCTCGATCCGCTTGAGATAGCCGGGATAGGCCGCCGTGCTGGCCTCGACCACGCCGAGGGCCCCGCTGGCGAACCGCAGCGTGGCCACGGCCGTGTCTTCCACGGCGATCCGCTCGTGGGCCAGCGTATCGCAATGGGCGGTGATCTCGGCCACCGGGCCCATGAACCAGGCCAGCAGATCGACGCTGTGCACGGCCTGATTCATCAGCGCCCCGCCGCCGTCCAGCTCCCAGGTGCCGCGCCAGGCGCCGCTGTCGTAATACTGCTGCGTGCGGAACCACTTCACGTAAGCGTCGCCGAGCGTCAGGCGGCCGAAGCGGCCCGCCTCGATGGCCCGCTTGATCGCCTGGCCGGGCGCATGGAACCGCGAAGGGAAGACCGCCGAGAGCTGCACGCGGTTCTTCCGGCAAGCGTCGATGATGGCGTCGCACCGCGCCAGCGTGATCTCCAGCGGCTTTTCCACGATCACATGCTTGCCGGCATTGGCCGCCGCCACGGCCGGCTCCATGTGCGCGCCGCTGGGGGTGCCGATCACGACCACCGTCACGTCGCGGTCGGCCAGCATCTGGCCCAGGTCGTGATACGCCCGGCAGCCGAGTTCCCCGGCCAACTTATCGGCGGCCGCTGGCACCGAATCGAAGCAGGCCGCCACTTTGGCGTTCCCCAGATCGGCCACCGCCTCGGCGTGAAACCGGGAGATCATTCCGCAGCCGATGATGCCG
>JBGQHD010001018.1:0-2160 GCA_041497795.1 Planctomycetia bacterium | reverse complement strand
ACCGGCATCAGCGGCGGCGGCGCGGCGACGATGTGGATTTCGGCCGCCGACGAGCGCGTCGCCGCCTGCGTGCCCGTCAGCGGCATGAGCGACCTGGAAAGCTACGTCGCCGACAAGGTCATCAACGGCCACTGCGACTGCATGTTCCTGCACAACGCCTATCGCTGGGAATGGACGACCATCGCGGCGCTGGTCGCCCCGCGGCCGATGCTCTTCGAGAACTCCGGCCACGACACCATCTTTCCCATGCCGGCCAACGAGCGCATCCGCGAGCGGCTCGAACGGCTCTACGGCTGGTATCAGAAGAAGCCGGGCGAGCTGTTCGACATCGGCGTCACGCCGGGCGGGCACGAAGACAACCTCGAGCTGCGGCTGATGGCCTATCGCTGGATCAACCGGCATCTGAAGGGCGACAACGCCCCCGTGCAAGAGCCGCCGCTGCCCCCCTTCGAGGGCAAAGCGCTGCGCGTCTTCCCCGAGGACAGCGACTTGCCGAAGGACAGCCTGAACGCCAAGATCGACGAGACCTTCATCCCGCTCTCAACCCCCAAGCCGCCCACGACGAAGGACGAGTACGCCGCCTGGTCGAAGCGCCTCCGCGAGGGACTGCTGGAAAAGGTCTTCCGCGACTGGCCGGAGGAAGTCCTCGCCGCCAAGGTGCGGGAGGAATTGCCCGACGGCCGCGTGGTCCTTTACACCGAGGAAGGCCTGCCCGTGCTCGCCGCGCGGCTGAAATCCATGGCCGATTCCTCCCCGGCCGCCGACAAGAACCGCCGCTGGCTGGTGGTGCTGGGTCCCGATGAACCCGAAGGCAAGCTGCCAAGCTGGACCAAAGGGCACATCCCCGCGGGCGAGCCGGTGATCATTCTCAGCCCGCGCGGCTGCGGCGAGACCTTCGGCTGGACGCGGAAGAACCCGCCGAACTACGTCGAGCGCTCGCACGTGCTCGTGGGCCGCACGGTCGATACGGGCCGCGTCTGGGACGTGCAAGCCACGGCCCGCTGGCTGCACGAAACGCCCGGCGAAGATGTCTCCGTCGCCGTCATCGGTCGAGGCGCCGCCGGGGTGATCGCAGCCTACGCGGCCCTCTGGGAATCGAGCATCAGCGAGGCGGTGCTGGTCGATCCCCCCAGCACGCACAAGAATGGGCCGATCTTCCTCAACGTGCTGCGGATGCTCGACGTGCCGGACGCCATTGGCCTCTTGGCCCCCCGCCGCGTGACCCTGGTCAACGCCAAGGATGCCGTGTTCGATCGCACGCTGGCGATCTATAAGGCGGCCGGCGATGAGAAACGCGTGCAACGCAAGTAGCTGGCAGTGCCACGGGTAGGGTGGCATGCGTGCACCCGCCCGCCGCACTCCGCAACCCAGTTGCCGGCGCGGCTACCAGGATCTCGTCACCTGACAGAGGTAGAGGTCGTTCCCATCCTGGTCACCGAAGAAGGCCAGCGCGATGCCTCCCTTCTCGTCCCGTACGACCGGACCGCGAAACTGGACACCCTTCGCCCCCAGACGCCCAGCGACCTCGTCAATCGGTTCATCAACCAGCAGCCCAATCGAGATGGCGCCGCTCGTGCCAGGCGGCGGCGCCTTGTCGGACTTTGGGTGCAGCCCGATGACCAGGCCTCCGACCTCGATTTGAGCCCAGTGGTTGCCGAAACGCTGCGCCAGCTTCAGCCCGAGCACATTGACGTAGAAGTCAACGGCTCGATCCATGTCCGAGACGTAAACGGTTGCGTTTCCGCCAGTAATCATTGCGAGCCTCCGATTCCTGCGGGCCGGTGGCCATGGCAATCACGCCCCGGGCATGTGGCCCACTTTGACGGCCGCTTCGTCATCTTCGGCCAGGTCGGCCTCGATTTCGTGCAGGTGGTCGTAGGCTTAAAGCCGGCTTAGAGCCACAGCCGAACCTATTTGAACTGCGCAGCAAAGCGATACGCCGGGGGCACTCTGCCACTGCCACCCGGCCGCCGTCCGGGAAAGACGCGCGGCATCTGCGTCTCCACCGACCCCGCGTCGGTGGAACGACGACTGGAAGCTACACAGCGTGCTGCGCGGCCGCTCTCCACCGACCTCGCGTCATTGGTATCTACACAATTAGTCGAGTCGGAGGATCGGAAACGGGAGCGGAACCTTGCTCACGAGCTGTTTGAGATCGTT
>JBGQHD010001017.1:0-2178 GCA_041497795.1 Planctomycetia bacterium | reverse complement strand
CTCGCTCCGCGAGTCGACGTGGGGCAGGCATTCTTGCCTGCCGGCAGGCAAGAATGCCAGCCCCACAAAAGATCACAAGTTCCCGGGAGCCGCCTTCCAACTCGCCGAGCGAGTTGGCCACATTGATCGGCCCCTAAGAGAGAAGCCCGGCTTCTGCATGGCACCGGGGTTCCTGTCCCGCCCGGCAGGCGGGACCTACCGCTAATAATCAAACGTGGCCAAGAACGCGCTGCGCGTGTTGGGCTGCGACCAGGTGGTGCCCAAGCCGCGGCCCGAGTACCGCCCCTCCAGGGCGAAGGCCGGGGCGTAGTTGTCCACCTTGGTCAGCGGCGGATAGAAGACGACTTCGTTGGAGCAGACGCAATCCCCCTTGGCCAGCTTGCGGGTGCGGATGGTGACGTCGCGGCCCGCCTTGAGATCGGCCACCATGTCCACCTGGTCGAGCTTCAGGTCGATGGCCACGAACTCGACCTTGTTCACGTGCTGGGCCAGCTTGCCGGCCCGGCTCTTGACGAAATCAACGAGCGCGTCGCGCTGCTGCTGATTGGCCTTTTCATCGGCCAGGATCACGGCCTTCACCGACTGTTCCAGTCGGTCGGCGTGGCCCAGCGTCTCGCCGGCCGAGACGGCCAGCACGGCCTTCAGCCCAGCCAGATCGACGCCGTTGTGTTTGCCGCCGTCGATCTTCCAGGCCAACAGGGCCTCGCGGCCGGTGACGCCCATCTCGGCGTTGGCGAAGCACGGCCCGGTGTAGACCGAGCAAGTGCGAATCTCGAGGTACTCGCCTTGGATATTGCCGGCCCAGGCCGTGCCCGACCAGGCGGCCAGAGAGGCAAGAGCAAGAGTGAACGCAGCCACCGTGGATCGGTTTAACATGAACACACCTCCGCACGAGGGGAATGGGAACAAGGCTCGTTGAGCCGCTCATTTTAGCGGCGGCAGCCCTGGCGGTCTAGCGCGCAGCGGACCAGGGCGAGGGCAAATCTGGCTGGCGGCGTAACGTGGTCTGGCGGACGCATGTGAATCCCACGTTCCGTAAGCGACGGAATGGGGAGTAAGCACCCCGGCTGCTGCGAGCAGCCGGGGTGCTCTACGGTGCACTCTCACGCCCGCGTGACTTCCTCGATCGCCTCGCCGAGAATCTCGACCATGCGGTCGATCTGCCGCTCCTCGGCCACGTAGCAGGGGGCGAAGTTGTACACGTCGCCGCGCATGCGAGTGAACATGCCGCGCCGCAGCCCGGCAGCCAGCAGGCGCGGGCCGACTTTGGCCTCGGGCGGGTACTCGGCCTTGGTGGCCTTGTCGCTGACCACTTCGACGGCAGCCATCAGGCCCAGGCCGCGCACGTCGCCGATGTGCGGATGCGCGTCCAGCGTCCTCAGTCCCCGCAGCAGCCGTTTGCCTAGCTCGGCCGCGCGCTCGACCAGCCCTTCGGCTTTCAGGATGCGCAGCGTCTCGAGTGCTACGGCACAGCCGACTGGATGGGCCGAGTAGGTGAAAGCGTGCATCCAGGTCGTCGCGTCGGCGCCGCCGTCGATGGCCGCCGCGATGCGGTTGCTGACGCCCATGCCGCCCAGCGGAAAGTAGCCGCTGGTGATGGCCTTGGCGAAGGTCACGATGTCCGGCTCGATGCCGTAGCGCGAGAGGGCGAACCATTCGCCTGTGCGGCCGAAGCCGGTGATCACTTCGTCGGCAATAAGCAGCACGCTGTGCCGGTCGCAGATTTGCCGGATGCGGGGCCAGTAATCGTCCGGCGGCACGATCACGCCGCCGCCGCCCTGAACGGGCTCGCCGATGAAGCCGGCCACCGTGTCGGCCCCTTGGCGGAGGATTTCCTCCTCCAACAGATCGGCCGCCGCCTGGCCCGGCGTGCGGCGGTCGTCCGACCCGCGCGGCGTGAACGTGAAGCGGTACGGGTAAGGGCTATCGACGTGCGAGAAGCCCGGCACGCGCGGCTCGAACATCGGCCAATAGCTCGCCAGCCCGGTGGCCGACATGGCGGCCAGCGTGGTGCCGTGGTAGCCGAAGCGGCGGCCGATGAACTTCGTCTTCTCCGGCCGGCCGTTCAACTTCCAAAAATACCGCGCCGTCTTGAAGGCCGACTCATTGGCCTCGGCCCCACCGCTGGTGAAGAAGAACCGCCGGATGCTCGGATAGCAGACGGCGGCGATCGCCTCG
>JBGQHD010001016.1:0-2179 GCA_041497795.1 Planctomycetia bacterium | reverse complement strand
GGCGCGCTGGAAAAGGCCCTGGCCGCCAAAGCTACGCCGGGCCGGCCGCGGATCATGATCTTCCTCACCGACGGCACGCCGACCGAAGGCGAGCTGGCGCCCGAGAAAATCCTGGAGCGAGTAAAGGAGGCCAACGCCAGCGGCACGCGCATTTTCGTGATGGGCGTAGGGCACGACGTCAACGCCCACCTGCTCGATAAGCTGGCCGAGCTGACTGACGGCAGCAGCGAATACGTTTCGCCGGAGGAAGAAATCGACGCCAAGGTGGCCACGCTCCACGACCGGCTGTCGCACCCGGTGCTGACCAATGCGGCGCTGTCGCTGGGCAAGCTGCAAACGCATTCGGTCTATCCCAAGAAGCTGCCGGCCCTGTTCAAGGGGAGCGAGGTGATGATCTTCGGCCGCTATCAAGGGGGCGGCAAGCACACCATCAAGATCACCGGCCAACTGCACGGCAAGCCGGTCGAGTACACGTGCGCGATCGACGCGCCCGAAAAGCCCGCCGGGCAGACGACGAGCTTCGTGGCGCCGCTGTGGGCCTCGCGCAACGTCGGTTTCCTGTTGCAGGAGCTGCGGCTGCACGGACCGAACGAAGAGCTGATCAAGGAGGTCGTGCGGCTGAGCAAGAAGTTCGGCATCGTCACGGAATACACGGTGTTCCTCACGTCCGTCGGCGGCCGCGGCGGCGTGGCGGGCGAATTTCCGGCCGTCGCCGGCGCGCCGGGCGGTGGCGGTTTCGCGCGGGCCCTGGCCGACGCCAAGGGCCGGCTCGAGCAGGCCAGCGGCCAGCAAGCGGGTAAGTGGGCCGTCAATCAAGCCATGAACGACAAGCAGCTCCAGAACCGCGTGGTGGCCACCCGCGACGGCAACAACTACGTGGACCGTCAAGGCCGCCGGGTGACGGACGACAACGTGCGTCAGATCGGCAGCCGCACGTACTATCTCGGCGACGGCCAATGGGTCGATTCCCAAGAGGCCGGCAAGCGTAAGACCCGCGCCGTCAAGCTCTACAGCGACGAGTACTACCAACTGCTCCGCGGAAACGCCGACTTCGCCAAGGCGCAGCAATTAGGCTGGGCCGTGGAGCTGAACCTCGGCAACGAGCGCGTCGTGGTCGAGAAGGACGGCCAACGCAAGGACGAGAAGCTGCGCGTGAAAGAGCCGCAGCCCCAGCTTCAGAACGGTCCGGGCCGCGGCCTCAGCCGCGACCCGCAGCAACAGATCCCCGGGGCCCGCAATCAACAGGGCAACAACGCGCCCAAGGGCGAGTAGGACGGGGTGGCTGGGGCTGAGCGCCAGCGAAGCCCCAGCGGAATCGCCGACCATGGTTCCACGCGGTGAGCCCCACCTATCGATTTGGATGGTACGTTGGTTAGCAGTTCGTCTGGGGCTTCGCTGGCGCTCAGCCCCAGCCACCCGTCCGCATGCGAGCCATTGCCATGAATCGATTCCCTCTTGCGACCCTATTCGTCCTGCTGGCAGCCGGCTCGTCTTGGGCCCAGGTCGTCCACCAGCCCTTCAAGCCGCCGGTCACCGCCGCCAAGATTCGCACTGCGATCGACGACGCGGTCACGTATCTGCGCAGCAACCAGGCGGCCAACGGCTCGATCCTCGATAACGGCGACGGCGGCTACACGGCTCTGGCCACGCTCACGCTCTTGGCCGCCGGGGCCGACCCGGCCAGCGACGACCAGCTCAAGAAGGCCCTCGACTTCCTGGCCAAGCTCGAGCCGAACAACACCTACATCCGCGGCGTGCGGGCCAACGTCTGGGAATACGCCCTCCGCAAAGCGCCCGGCGACAAGAAGTACACCTCGCTACTTAAGACCGACTACGACTGGCTGATCAAGGCGCTGGGCGACAAGACCGGCTGGCGCTACCAGATGGAGTCCACCGATTGGGACAACTCCTGCACGCAGTACGGCGTGCTAGGCGTGTGGGCCGCGGCCCGGGCCGGTATCGAGCCGGGCGACAAGTTCTGGCAGAAGATGTCGCAGCACTTCCGCGGCTGCCAGAACGCCGATGGCGGCTGGGGCTACACGGCCGGCAGCGGCTCGACGCCCAACATGGCCACCGCCGGCTTGGCGAGCCTGTTCCTGGTCTTCGACATGCACCACGGCAAGAGCTTCTACAGCCGCAAGAACCCCCGCACGTTCGCCGAGGGAGACGCCGCGGCCGT
>JBGQHD010001015.1:0-2181 GCA_041497795.1 Planctomycetia bacterium | reverse complement strand
TGGCTGGCCCTGGGACGCGCCGGCGTGCTGTACAACCTTCAGACTTACCTGCCGGTGATCGGCAAGTTTCGCCTGCCGTCGCGCTACGTGCTGCTGGTCCACCTGGCGCTGGCCGCGGCCGTGGCGGTCGCCTTCGCTGACCTGGCACGATACGCGAGGCGAGCACGCGGTGCATTGCAAACACTCCGGCTCGGGCCGCTTTGGCGATTGGCTGCTTTTTCCGTCGTCGTGGCTGTCGCGGCGGGATGGACCTGGGGCGAGCACGTGCAAAACTGGCCGCTGCGGCTCGTGGGCCCCGCGCTCCTCGTCGCGGCCACTTTCCTGATTAGCCGCGCCGCTCAAGGCGTTCGTTGGGCGCTCCCTGCGCTGATCGTGCTCACGGCCGTGGACCTGGGAGTTTACGGATGCAGCTACGCCATCTGGCCGAACACCTATTCGCTGGAGACGGCGATGTCCACGATCCCCGATTCCCACGGCGGCAGGATCGCCACCGAGCTGCGCGATCCCTCGCAGCCGGCCCTCCGCGTCGGCAATCAGATGGTCCTTAAAGGCTGGCGGCAGCTCGACGGTTACGCCGGGCTGGAGCCGGCGCGGCGGTTGGACTATCGGGACGTCAATTCCCTGCGCGTGGCCGGCGTCGAGCGCGTGCTGCGGAGCAAGGCCACCGAATCCATCCCCGGCTTGCGGCCGCTGGATGACCGCTGGCTGGCGGTGCCCAACCCGATGCCGCGGGCCTGCATCGTCGAGCATGACGACGTCCGAGGAACGGGCAATCCCCGGCGGGAAATCCCGCGAACCGCGATTGAGACCACTGCCTTCGTAGAGCGGACGCCTACGACACCCTTCGCCGATAGCCTCGGATGGGTTGCACCCAAGGTGGAGTTGATCTTCGATCGGCCGGGCCACATCGGTCTCCTGGGAGAGTCCGGCCATCTCGACCTGCTCGTGCTTTCCGAACGCTACCACCCGGGGTGGCGGGCCACGGTCAACGGCCTTCCCGTCGAGATCGTGCGGACGAACGGAGAATTCCTGGGCTGCATCGTCGCGCCGCTCCACTTCATAGCCGAGTTCCGCTTCCAACCCGCCAGCCTGTGGTACGGCAAATGGATGACGGCCGTCGGCCTGATTCTGCTGTTGAATTACTGCGTTCTTCGCGGGCTGCGAAGTTCTCGCAGCTCTCGTTCCCAGGCTCCGCCTGGGAACGCACTGCTGGCGAGGCTCCGCCTCGCGATTCGCAGTCTCGCGCGGCGCGCCACTCCGCGAGGCAGAGCCTCGGATGCATTGCGTTCCCAGGCAGAGCCTGGGAACGACGGCGTTCACTTGAAAGCGCGGCCATGACCAGTCGAACCTCCTCCCAATCGCTGCTCAGCATCGTGCTGCCGGTCTATAACGAGGCCGGCGTACTGGAGGAGTTGGCCTCTCAGGTCACCGCCGCGGCGCGGGCCTGCGGCATGCGCTACGAGATCGTCTTCGTGAACGACGGCTCGCGCGACGGCAGTGGAGAGGCGCTCGACGCCCTGGCGGCGCACGACGAGCACGTCCGCGTGGTGCACTTGGCCCGCAACTTCGGGCATCAGGCGGCCGTGCAAGCCGGCCTGGCCCACGCCCGCGGCGACGCGGTCGTGCTGATGGACTCCGACCTGCAAGACTCGCCGCTGACGATCCCGCGTTTTGTCGCCGCCTGGCGCGACGGGTCCGACGTGGTCTACGCCGTGCGAGCGGCCCGCCAGGAGGCGCTATGGAAGCGGCTGCTCTTCGCCGGCTTTCATCGGCTGCTGTCGTGGATGGCCGAGGGACGGATCCCGGTCGATGCCGGCAACTTCAGCCTGATGGACCGCCACGTTGTGCGGCAAATCCTGGCGCTCGACGAGCGCGACCGCTACCTGCACGGCCTGCGAAGCTGGGTCGGCTTCCGCCAGCGCGGCATCGAGGTCGAGCGGCACGCGCGCTACGACGGCCGCCCGCGCGTCTCGCTGCGGGGCCTGTGGCGGCTGGCCAAGACGGCGATGTTCTCGTTCTCGACGTTCCCCCTGACGGTCTTCTACCTGATCGGCTACTCGGCCCTGGCAATCTTTGTGGTGCTGGCCGGCTATTCGCTCTATTGCCGGCTGTTCACAAACCTGGCGATTCCGGGCTGGACTTCGCACATCTTGAGCGCCAGCTTCTTCGGCGCGCTCAACG
>JBGQHD010001014.1:0-2182 GCA_041497795.1 Planctomycetia bacterium | reverse complement strand
CTTGCATGCCGCCGCGCGCTCGGCCAGAATCCGGCGAAGCCGCATCGCCTCGCCAGGGTCCTGTCCGATGTCATCGAGCACCGCGAAGAAGCCGCCCGCGCACGCCGCGGCGGCCCCCGCCGTCAGCACTATCCAGCCGCCGCCGCACACGTTAGGCGGCATCATCCGCCGGCTGGGGCCGGGCCTGATTATCGCCGGCAGCATCGTCGGCTCCGGCGAGCTGATCGCCACGACCAAGACCGGCGCCCAGGCCGGCATGTCGCTGCTCTGGCTGATCGTGGTGGGCTGCGTCATCAAGGTCTTTGCCCAGATCGAGCTGGGCCGCCACGCCATCACGCACGGGCAGACGACGCTGGCGGCCCTCGACAGCGTGCCGGGGCCGCGCTGGCGGGTGAACTGGATCGTCTGGTTCTGGTTCATCATGTCGGTGGCCACGTTCGCGCAGCTCGGCGGCATCGTCGGCGGCGTGGGCCAGGCGATGGCCATCGCCATGCCGCTGACCGGCGACTACCGGCAGGCGATTCGCCAGCCCTCCGAGGCCGACCTGCGGCACTACATGCTTTGGAAGACTCGGCTGCCGGCCGAAGAGGAACGCCTGGCCGCACTGCCCGAGGCACAGCGGGCCGAGAAGCAGGGCGAACTCAACCGCATCCGCAACCATCAGGCCTTCATCGAGAGCATGTTCGAGCGCTCCGGCTCGCGCGACGCGCTCATCGCCGTCCAGCGCCTCATCGACGCCGACGAGGAAAAGAGCCGCGTCGCCCGCGCCGGGACCGAGTCACTGCAGTTCGCCAGCGAGCGGCAGAAGGAAGCCCGGCAGGAGGTCGATCGGCTGCTCTCGCCGCCGACGTGGGACGACGGAATTTGGGCGCTGGCCGTTACCGTGCTGACCATCGGCTTGCTCTATCGAGGGCGCTATGGCGTGGTCGAGTGGTCGTCCACGGCACTCGTCGCGATCTTCACGTGCATTACCGTGGGCAACGTGCTGGCCCTGGAGACACAGGACCGCTTCCGGCTGACCTTCGACGACTTGCTCCACGGTTTCAGCCTTCCCGCGGGCGACAAGGGCCTGTTCACGGCCCTGGCCACGTTCGGCATTATCGGCGTGGGGGCGTCGGAGCTGGTGTCGTACCCCTACTGGTGCCTGGAGAAGGGCTATGCCCGCTTCACCGGCCCGCGCAACGACCGGGCGGCCTGGGCCGAGCGAGCCCGCGGCTGGATGCGGGTGATGCACTACGACACCTTCCTATCGCTGATCGTGTACACCACGGCCACGCTGGCGTTTTACCTGATGGGCGTGGCCGTGCTGCATCGCAGTGCCCTGGACCCCGACGGCATGCGGATGGTCAGCACGCTGACCGAGCAATATCGCCCGGTGTTCGGGGCCTACGCCGAGTGGCTGTTCCTGGTCGGGGCGTTTGCCGTGCTGTACTCGACGTTTCTGGTGGCCTCGGCCAGTTACTCGCGGACGTTCACCGACTGCTTCAAGCTGCTGGGCATCGTGCCGCGCGACAATCCGGTGGCCCACCGGCGGAGCGTCTCGACGATCTGCGTGATCGTGCCGCTCATCGCACTGGGATTCTTCTGTAGCGGAGTAAACCCGGTGACGCTGGTCTTCATCGGGGCCACGATGCAGGCACTCATGCTGCCCGTGTTGGGCATGGCGGCCCTGTACTTCCGCTACCGGCAATCGGACGAGCGGATTCGCCCGTCGCGATTGTTTGACGTGTGCCTGATCGTCTCGTGCCTGGGCACGCTGGTCTCCGGCGGCTGGGTGGCGATCGAGGGATTTTCGAAGTATCTCAAGTAGCCATCTCGCTCCGCGACACGAACGTGGGGCAGGCATTCCTGCCTGCCTAACAGACAGGAATGTCTGCCCCACAGCTGGCAGGCTGGAAGCCTACCCGACGCCGTATCCATACCGCTCCACGTAGCTCCCCCAGCGGCGGCGAACCTCGGCCTTCAGCTCCGGGGCGATCTCGTAGCGGTTCGTCTGGTAGTCTTTCACCTCGGCCAGGTAGCGCTCGACGCCCGGCCGGGCGGCCTCGAAGTCGCCCAGCTCCAACTGGTCGTACATCGCCCGAAGCTGCCCGAGGGGATCGCGCACCAGGTCTTCGTAGCGCACCTCGTAGACGCGGTTGGCCGGCAGCCGCGGCCGGTCGCGGTCGTAGGCCGCGTACAT
>JBGQHD010001013.1:0-2187 GCA_041497795.1 Planctomycetia bacterium | reverse complement strand
GCCATCCGCCGCGGCTCGGGGGGCGCGGGATTGCATCGCGGCGGCGACGGCATCGTGCGCCGCTTGCAATTCCTCCGCGATCTGGACGTGTCGCTCCTGCACTCGCGGCGCGGGGCCTATCCTCCCTACGGTTTGGGGGGCGGATTGCCCGGCGACATCGGCCACAACACGCTGCGGCGGGCCGACGGCACCGTCGAGCCGCTCGGCGGGCAAGTTCAATTCGCCGCCCGCGCCGGCGACGTGCTCACGATCGAGACGCCCGGCGGCGGCGGCTACGGGCAAGCGTGAGACAGGGCGCGGTGCCGCGGAACTCCATTAAAGCGCTCGCCGGTAGCGCTTCGGCACGCGGCCGGGGGCGGCGGCGCGGGGCGGCGCGGCGATTGGCTCGCCGTTTTCGTCCACGGCGGTTTCGGCCGCCAGCGCCTCGGGCTGGGCTGCCGGCCGGGCCTGGGTCTCGAAGCCGGCGACTTCGGCCCGCTGCAGCAGGCGGTTGATGCGGATTTCGATCCGCGTCAACTCGCTCCCCTCCTCGGGCGTGACGAAGGTGTACGCCACCCCCTGACGGCCCATGCGGCCGGTGCGGCCGACGCGGTGGATGTAGTCGTCGCAGAACTGCGGGATGTCGTAGTTGATGATGTGCGAGATGCTGGTGACGTCGATGCCGCGGCCGACCACGTCGGTGGCCACCAGCAACGTCACCTGGCCCGCGCGAAAGCGCTCCATCGTGCGGTCGCGGGACCGCTGCGGCAGGTCGCCGTGGATGCAATCGACGCCACGATTGTCAGAGCCTCGGCCTTCCGAGTTCTGCATCTTACGGCGGAGCTGCTCGTACACGCGGTCGGTCTGCCGCTTGGTGCGGCAGAACACGATGGCCTGCGTCGGCTGCTCCTGTTTCAAGAGCCGCAACAGCAGCTCCAGCTTGCGGCTGTGCTCCACCGTGAAGTAATACTGGTCGATCGTCTCGACCGTGATGTCCTGCGGCGAAAAGTCGAGGTTCTCCGGGTCGATCATGTACCGCTGGGCCAGCCGCTGCACGGGCGGCGGCACGGTGGCCGAGAGCAGCATCGTCTGCCGCTGCTTGGGACATTGCCGGAGGATGCGCTCGATGTCCGGCCGAAAGCCGATGTCGAGCATGCGGTCGGCCTCGTCCAGCACGGCGAAGCGGATCGTGGCCAGCGAAATGGTGCCCCGCTGCATGTGGTCCAGCAAACGGCCCGGCGTGCCGACCACCAGATCGATTCCGCGCTGGAGTTTCTGGATTTGCTGCCGGATCGGCTTGCCGCCGTAGACGGCCACGATGCGGGTGTGCCGCCCCTGGGCGAGCTTTTCGGCCTCGTCGCGGACCTGCACGGCCAGCTCGCGCGTCGGCACCAGCACGATCGCCTGCGGATGGGCGTGATGCCCTTCCAGCATCTCCAAGATGGGGATCAGAAACGCCGCGGTCTTGCCGGTGCCGGTGCGGGCCTGGGCCATCACGTCGCGGCCTTTGAGGGCCACCGGGATCATGCCGGCCTGAACGGGGGTCGGCTCGGTATACCCCGCCGCGTCCAGCGCGTGGTGCATGACCGCGGAGAGCGGCATTTCAGAGAAGAGTAACTTCGAGTCCGACTTGGGGGACACGTGTGACTTACTGGCGGACAAGGGATGCGGGAGGCTCGGCCGAGGCGACGAACTCAGGTCGTAGTTGGGCCTCAGTTTCGCTCAGCGGCCCCAATTGGTCAACGGAGAAGCGATTTCGGTGGCGAAGAAGCCCGGCTTCTTGGAGAAGCCGGGCTTCTGACGTCGAATCCTGCCGGTCCGCCCGTCGAGCGTTATTTCACGCTCACTCCGTCCAGGTGGTAGATGGCCCGCAGGGCGCCGTCGGTGGGGTCTTCGTACTTCTGGAAAGTGAACTTTCCTTCGACCGTGACGGGGCGCGCCCTGAATTCGGCCGTGTGGCCCTCGACCATATCCACGACGATGCAGTCGTAGATTGCCGCGCCGGGCCCGAAGCAGCATTCCATGTTGTCGCGCATCAACACCAATCGGGTGAGGCCCTTCTCCTTGTAGGTGGGAAGGATATAGCCACGGATGCGGATCGTCTTGTCGAACAGGCCGTTGATCTTCTCGGTCAGCATCCGCTGTTTGAACTTGTCCTCTTTCTTCATCTGGAACTTGATGTCGTCGAAGGTCGCGCTCTTCACCGCG
>JBGQHD010001012.1:0-2188 GCA_041497795.1 Planctomycetia bacterium | reverse complement strand
GTTGGTCCGCGAGCCGGTCGAGGAAATGCGTCGGCGTCGTCGATTCCCAGAGAAACTCGTTCATCCGCCGCGGGCTGCCGTGGCACATCAGCACGCGTCGGCCGCCAAGCTCCAGGCGGATTTCGCTCGGCAGCCCGCGCAGCCAGCGGCGGTTCTCCGGCGAGGTATGCTGCAGCGTGTAGTCGTAGCTCACCTGGGCGAAGTGGTTGTCGCGAGGGTCGGTGTAGCCGCACTGGCAATCGTCCAGCTCGTTGCCGATCGAATTGTCGTAGTTCCCCTGCAGGCAAACGACGGCGTGCTCGTGCAGCAGAGGAAACACCCGGTCCGGATGCGGCCCAAAGGCCCCCAGGTCACCCAGGCAATACATGCCTTCGACGCCCCGCTGCCTGGCGTCCGCAATGGCCGCCTCGAGGGCCAGATAGTTGTTATAGATGCCGCCGAGGCAGGCGATGCGGGTCATTGGTCTTGTGAAGGATTCGAGAATTGCCGGAATCTCTGTCGGGTTGGACGATCGACTCTCGACTGAATGGGTGGAGGTCCGGCCGCCTCAGTCAGCCTAGGGGTGGCGAGCCTACCCAATGGACGGCCACGGCCCCAAACCCTAACCCAGGCGGTGCAACCATGAAACGTCTCGCAACGCGGCTCTGCTGCCTTCTATCGCTCGCGACGCTCCTGTGCCTGGCGCCGACGTCAGCGTACGGCTGGAACGCCGTCGGCCACAAGGTGGTCGCCTCCATAGCTTTTCGGCGATTGACCGCCGCCGAGCAAGAGAAGGTCGTGGCGATCCTCAAGTCGCATCCACGGTTCGAGGCAGACTTCGAGGAGGAGATGCCCGACGCCATTGCCGATGGACAAGCAGCCGAGCGGAATGAGTGGCTGTTCCAGCAGGCGGCCGTGTGGCCGGATATAGCCAGGGGGTTTCCCCGCGCGCAGCGCGACAAATTCCATCGGCCCAATTGGCACTTCATTAACTTGCCGCTCTTCCTCACGCCGGCGGACGAAGAGGCCTTGAAGGCCGGGCTGACCGTCAACGTCTCGTTGGTGGCACCAGCCCTCAACGTCCCGCCGGAGGTCACGGAGAAGATGAACGTGATCCAGGCGATCCGGTATGCCCGCAACGTGTTAGCCAATCCCGCCGCCAAAAAGGCGGACAAGGCGCTGATGTTGAGCTGGTTGTTTCACTTGGTTGGCGACGTGCATCAACCCCTGCACTCCACGGCCATGTTCTCCCGCCAGGCTTTTCCCAAGGGAGACCACGGTGGGAATTCCATCCATACCGAGCAACGGAAGAATCTGCATAGTTTGTGGGATTCGCTGTTGGGCCAATCGGTCAGCCCTGCCGGCGCTCGCAAGAAGGCGCTGACGCTCGTGGCCGGCACGGGCATGGAAGCGCTGGGCAAGGAGGCCGCAGGCAACTTGAATGAGGAGGCCTGGCTCAAGGAGAGTCACCAACTGGCCAACGATCAGGTCTACGACGCCGACGTCATGACCTACCTGAGCGTCGTCGAACGGGAGGTCGACGGCAACGAGGTCGATCCGCTCGATTTGCCCGACTCGTACCTGCAAGCGGCGGGCAGCGAAGCGAACAAGCGCGTCGTGCAGGCCGGCTTCCGCTTGGGCGCCATTCTGAAGGCGCTGGTGGCCGAGTAGCGCCTACGTTCTGACATCGACCAGCTCAATCAGTCGAAGGCGCTTGCGCACTCCGTTCTGCTCAATGTCGATCCATATGAAGCGAATCCCAACGATGGTCGATGACCAGCGTGGGCCTCCTATCAGCTTGATCGCCGATAAGTCAACATCTTGCGGGCGGTAGATGAAGAGCGTACGTAGCACCAAGAGCGAGAACGCGACAAACAATGAAACGGTGACGGCTTTGGCCGCAAGCTCTGCTCGATGCCACTCCAAAACGATGATCAGGGCAAAGAAAGCCAGGCATCCGAACAACGCGACGGCGACCTTGAGGAAGTCTCGAAATTCAATGGTCCGCATGGTCTTGTGACCCTAGCCATTGGCTTGATGTGGAGTTATCGCCCGCACGCGCGTCTGCCCCTATGCGCGGCTGGTGGCAACATCGACCCAGACGTGCCCGTCTTCCACCTTCACCGGCAACGTAGGCTGCTTCACCACCGGGCTGAACTGGTGCTGCCCGGTGCGGACGTCGAACTGCCAGCCGTGCCAGGGGCAAGTG
>JBGQHD010001011.1:0-2197 GCA_041497795.1 Planctomycetia bacterium | reverse complement strand
GATCTTCGCCGCTTGCTGCCGCAGGCTGGCTTGGGCGCTCGAACCATCGAGCTGCCAGCTCGTCTTGCCCAGGTCTGAGATAAGGTGGATCTCGTGGCGGACGAGTTTCGGCTGGTCCCGACGGGCGGTCTGCAGCACTTCTTCGGCCCCCTTGAGCGTCGCCGCCAGGTCGCCGCCGGCATGCGGCGGGCGGAGGCCGTTGATCTCCTCAGTGAAATCGGCCTTGTCGAAGACCGGCGTGCCGACCACCACCCGCGGCGGCTGGCTCATCAGGATCAGCGTGTAGCCATCGCCCAGCAGGCTCTCCTGCACGATCCGCCGGGCGATCTCCTGGGCCCGCTCGAAGCGGCTTTCGTCGCCCGGCCGATAGGCCATCGAGAACGAGCCGTCGATGATGATCACCCGGTGCGTGCGGCGGCTGCCCGCGCCGGAGGCGCCAAAGGGATTGAGGGCCGAGAAATCGACGAAGGCCAGCGGCACGGCGGCCGCGAGCAGCAGCCCGGCCACGCCCGCGGCCCGCTGCCATCGCGGTCGGCCGGAGAAGAGGCCCCACCACAGCGCCCCCGTCACGGCCACGATCACGATCGCCGCCGGCCAGAGGATGCCGCCAAGTCCCTCCTGGGCGTTCAAAAACGGTTCAGCGATGGCGAAAGCCAACAGCACCACGACCAGCGTCCGGATCAGTAGCAGGATGAGCTGCTCGATCGTGATCCGCCGCGAGTTGTTGCGAATGGCCGCCAGCAGGTATTGCATGGCGGCCCAGCGAATTTCGCGGTGCCGCCGCTTGTTCCAGAGATGGATGATGACGGGCGCCGCCGCCGCGGCCAAAAACCACAACAGCCAGCCGCTGCCGAAGCCGAAGGCGAGCGGCGGGAGCAGGGGAATCGTGTTGGTTGTCGCAGGGACCATCATGCCCAACGCCCAGCCCTAACCGCCCCGGAGGGGCACAAGTCATTAGCCAGGGGCGCCAGCCCCTGGAACGTTCGTTCGAGCTTCGCCAATAAGCCCCGTAGGGGCGACAGTGGCTTCAGGTTCGACCGTTGCACAACAATCGACTCTGGAGTCCATCCCTAATCCCAGATGTACCGTTCGTCGAATGCCACTCCATGTCGCTGCAACAACGCGCGGAACTCATCCTGAAACGACCGCGTGCGATGGTGTTCCTCTTGATTCTTCACGTAATCTGTCACTCGCGGCAACCCGGAATAACTCACCGTGAACGCTCCGTAGCCCACCTGCCAGGCAAAGGCACCCAATGATGGATAGGTCCTATGAATCCACGCCGACGACTCGGCCTTGATGTCGCGAAGGTCATCGGACAACGCGTGTGTTTTGCTCAACGAAGCTAACAGGTGAACATGGTCGGCGACGCCGCCCGCTGCTAATAGCGCTCCACCCAGTCCTCTCACCGTTCCTCCGATGTACTGAAACAGCCGCTCTCGCATCTCCTCCTTGATCCATGGTTGACGGCCCTTCGTGCTGAAGACGAGATGGTAGTGGAGACAGACGTAGGAGGAAGGCATTTCTGTCGCCCCTTCGGGGCTTGATGAACGCTTGTGGGTGATCCTCTCCAGGGGCTATCGCCCCTGGCTATTGACTTGCGCCGCTCCGCGGCGAAGACGGTCGCCTAGAACTCCCAACCCACGCTACGAAGAAAGTTGGTGACTCGCCTACGACGAAACAAACTCAATTCCAGCAGGAAGGTTCTTTCTTCGGTGATCAGTTTGAAATGTCCCCAAAACGAGTACTTGATCTTGGTGATCGCATGGCGTGGCACGACCAGCACCCTGCCCTTGGCTTTCTTGAGCGGCCAGTCCGGGTCGCCAGTTATCTCGTGGGGAAGGTCGGCCAGGTCCATTTCTGTGACGTCCTTGGCGTCCGAAAGGTACTGTCCGCCTTTGCTTGCTGCGCGGGCAAGAGCCCCGGCGATCGCGCCGCCGATCGCTCCTCCCAGTCCGATTGCGCCCAGCGTTGCGAGATTCATGTGCATCAATGGCAAGAGGAAGAATGCGTCCCGCGATGCGACAATCACGCCGGTGTAATCCTTCCTGCCACTGGTGCGGATCCCAAAACTCCCGCCTACCCTCATGTACTTGACTGATGGTGCCATGACATCAACTCCCCTGCGAGGAACGGCTATCCCACCCTCCGCATCCGCGACGACAAAAAGCTGCTCAGCGCCACGTCCAGCGGCTGG
>JBGQHD010001010.1:0-2198 GCA_041497795.1 Planctomycetia bacterium | reverse complement strand
CTGCTGACTTTTGCAGGCGCGAGCTTCGTTAGGACGGTCTCCCGATTGTACATCCTCAGGCCGTCGAAAGTTCGTTGCTCCACGAGGATGTGCTTGCCGTCGGGCGAAAAGTAGACAAAGGCCGGGGTGTTGATCGCGGCACGCTCGCTGTAGCCGTCGGTGCTCCAGAAGATGGGGCCTTTCGGGCCGCCCGTAACCAGGAGCTTGCCGTCGGGCGAGAATCTCGCGTAACTATGGGCGCCTGAGAGAGTGCGTTTTTCTTTGCCGGTAGCCACATCCCAGAGCGTGACCGCGGCGCCGGTCGTGGCCATGCGCCACACCTCGTCGCCGATTCCACGGAGCACGACGGAGCTCGCCCTGGTCGCCAGCGTCTTCGAGTCCGGCGAAAACTCCAGCCCATAGGATTCCAGAGCGGCCGACAATTGTCGCTTCGGCTTGGTGGTCCTGGCATCCAGGATTTCGACCCTGCTCGCCTGGCACACGGCGAGTAATTTGCCATCTGGCGACAGCGCGGCGCTGAAGTGCGGCACGGCGAGTTGCAAGCGCTGCCGCAGCCGCCACGTCGCCGCGTCGTAAACTCGGATTGACTCTCCGTCGTAGGCGTAGAGCGAGTCTCCATCCGGAGCGAATGCCAGATAATCCGCGTGCATTCTTCTCGAACTTGGGAATTTGGCGAGCGACCTTCCGCTTGCGACCTCCCACACGCCCAAATCTCCATCAGCGCTCGTTGCCGCCAGCAATTTGCCGTCGGGCGAGAATGCACCTAACGATTCCCCGATCGAGGCCGTGTAGCCGGTTTTGATCTCCCGCACACGTTTCTTGGTTTCTGGTTCCCAGAGCGCAACGGTCATCTCTGGCCAAGACATAGCAGCCACGAGCTTGCCTTGCGGCCCAAACGCCAAAAACGTGCCCTCCAATTTCATTACCGGCTCAACGCCTGGCACCGGATCGGGACTTTCCTGGCTCCCAGGCCAACCGTGGGCTGGAGCGGCAGCAGCGATGACCACACAGACGGCAGCAAGCAGGTGACTCAAGTATCGCACGGGCTCCCTCCTCAGTCCTTGAGCTACTTTTCCTGCCCCGTATCCAGCACCGCCAAGAACGCCTTCTGCGGAATATCCACCGACCCGATCGATTTCATCCGCTTCTTCCCCTCGCGCTGTTTGGCCCACAGCTTGCGCTTGCGGGTGATGTCGCCGCCGTAGCATTTGGCGGTGACGTTCTTGCGCATCGCGGCAATCGTTTCGCGGGCGATCACCCGGCTGCCGATTGCCGCCTGAATGGCCACCTCGAACATGTGGCGGTCGATCTCGGTGCGCAGCTTTTTGACCACCGCCCGGCCGCGGCGGTCGGCGTCGCCGCGGTGGCAGATGACGCTCAGGGCGTCCACGCGATTGGCGGCCACCAGGATGTCCATCCGCACCAGATCGGCGGCGACGTAGCCCAAGAGGTCGTAGTCCATGGTGCCATAGCCGCGGGTGACGCTCTTGAGCTTGTCGTGCAGGTCGTAGATCACGTCGGCCAGCGGCAGGTCGTACACCAGCATGGCCCGGGTGGGGGAAAGATACTCCGTGCGCTGATAAACTCCGCGGCGGTCGGTGCAGAGCTGCATCACCGGGCCGATGTATTCCGCGGGCAGGATGAGGCTCACCCGCACGATCGGCTGGCGAAATTCCTCGATGTCGCCGGCGTCGGGCACCTGCGTGGGACTATTGATGCGGACGGTCTCGCCCTTGGTCGTGACGATCTCGTAGGTCACGTTGGGGGCGGTCTGCACCAGGTCGAGATCGGCCTCGCCTTCGAGCCGCTGCTGGATGATCTCCATGTGCAGCATGCCCAGGAATCCGCAGCGGAAGCCGAAGCCCAGGGCGTCGCTCGTCTCCGGCTGGAACTCGAAGCTGGGGTCGTTGATCCACAGCTTTTCCAGGGCCTCGCGGAGCGACTCGTAGTTCTCGCCGTCGGCCGGGAAGAGCCCGCAGTACACCATCCGCTTGGGCGGCTGATAGCCCGTCAGCGGCTCGGCGATCGCTTCGCCCACGACCGAAACCGTATCGCCGATGTGGACGTCGGCCACCGTCTTCATGTTGCAAATGAGATAGCCGACCTGCCCGGCCGACAGGGCGTCGCACGGCCGGCGGTTGGGGGCGAACTGGCCCAGCTCCAGCACCTCGTGCGTGAAGCCGGCCTTGAGGAAGCGG
>JBGQHD010001009.1:0-2200 GCA_041497795.1 Planctomycetia bacterium | reverse complement strand
TCCGGTGGGCCTGCGCTCGCTGCGCGAGCTGGTCCCACTCTACCGTTTTGCGATCAAGTTGCCGCCCAGGCCGTCGTCGCCGTGGCCGGCCAGCAGTTCCTGGGCCAGGCGGATGGCCATCTCGAGCGCGTCGGGGCCGTCGTCGTGCTGGCCAGCCGGGAAGTCTTTGAGCTGTTCGACCAGGAGCGCCGTGCCCGGCGAGGCCGTCTTGAACCGCAGCCGCCGCTGGGAGAGCCAAGGCCCCAGGCGGCGGATGCGGACGACTTTCGGCTGGCGATTCTCCATCGCCCAGGGCCGGGCGCTGAGCAGCCCCTGCCGGCGGAACTCGGCCTCGAACTCGCCGCGGAGCAGGTCTTGCCAGGCGTTGGCCTCGCAGGCGAACGCGTCGGGCTGAAAGCCGCGATACCACTCGACGCCGTCATAGACGATCTCCTCCACCGGCCGCCGCCGCAGGTCGGCCTCGACGTACAGCGTGGCGTCGTCCGTCACGCCCAGCATCACAAAGGCCGAGTAGTCGCCCACGCGGGCATCGCGCCCCTTGCTGGGATCCAGGGCCATCGTCTTGACGGCCAGCCGCAGGGGCCAGTCGGCGAACCAAATGTGGTCGGCGAAATACTCCTCCGGCCACTCGCATAGCTCGGGATTGAGCGGGTTGCCCTGCTTCTCCGACTCGAACGCCGCACGGCCGATATCGACCCGCAGCCGCATCAGGTCGTACAGCCCCTCTCGCTCCGGCCAGCAGACCACGGCTCCCTGATCCATCTCCGCGCGATGACGCTCATAAAAGGCCCGAGCATCTTGCTCTCGCTCTGGGTTCTGCCGGTCGGTGTACGTCGTCTCCCACTGGTGCCAGAGCGACATCGTCTCGGGCCACGGCTCGATGGATGCGAACCGCCGCGCCTCCCAGCCCGGCTGGTGCAGCAGGCGATCGACCAGCGCCTCGCGGTGAAGCGAAGTGCCGGCGACGAGATAGATCGTGCCTGGGCTGCCCACGTTAAGCAGGTCTTGCGTGAACCAGCTCCAGTCGGCTCTGCGCCGCGTGGCCGAAGCGACCTTGCGGCGGTCCTGCGGATCGTCCACCACGACGAGCGTCGGCCGCGTCTGCACGTTCTTGCGTCCGCGGATGTTCTGGCCGGTGCCCAGGGCCTCGATCTCCACACCGTTGCCCAGCAGAATGCGGTTGACCTTCCAGGCCGGCCCGCGCCCGGCGGCCGCCGGATAACCCCGCAGCAGCCGGGCGTTTTGTTCCAGCTCGCGCTTGAGGCCGCTGAGATATCGCCGCGCCTGCTCGGTGGTGTCGGCCACGAGCACGATGTATCGCTGCCGCGCGGTGACGGCGCAGTAGAGCGGATACGCGAAGCTCAACCAGGTGCTCTTGGCCGAATCTCGCGGGGCGATGATGGCCAGGCGCGTGCCTCCTTTCAAGTCTTGCAATCGTTGACCCAGCCAGGCGTGCATGCGGCTGGCGGGCAGGTGAAAGTAATGTGCCAAGTATCGCCCCACCCAATCGGCCAGCGGAATCTCAACCGCCTGCGGTCTCCGGCGTCGGCTGCCAAAGCCGCCCCAACCGCCGCTGAGGAGTGGCTCGCTCCCACCCAGCAGCTTCCCTGCCGCCATCCGATCCAAAGGGTTGCTCCCAAGCAAAGTGTGCCGTCAACGCCGACGAATCGCGATGCTGCGAGAGTTGCCCCGCCCCATCGAGAAGTTGAAGGCCCAACTCAAGTGCCGTAACGAAGGGTATGCCTGCGCGTGGTCACGTCACAAGACGTGTTCCGGAAGCGCAAAGCACCCCGGCTGCTCTCAAGCAGCCGGGGTGCTGGTCGCCTGCAACCCCTCATCATCTCACCTTGTCACGCTCTGCCGGCGCGGCCGCGCGCGGCTTGCGTGATCTTCTCGCCGATGAGCGTGATCTTGTGGTCGCGGAGGCGCTTTTCGTTGAGCCAGTAGGGGCTGGTGATCTCTTTGAAGGCGTAGATCGCCGCCTGGATGCCCTCGGCCCAGGCCACGGTGATGAGCTTGATATCGCCGTGCACGTCGCCGGCGGCGAAGATGCCGCGGCGGCTGGTCTCGTAGTAGGGGTCGATGGCGATGCTGCCATCTTCGTTCAGCCGCAGACCCAGCCGCTCGAACGTTTCGCGGGCCGAAAGGAAGCCGATCTGCACGATTGCCAGGTCGCACTCAATCTGCCCGGCGTCTTCCT
>JBGQHD010001008.1:0-2207 GCA_041497795.1 Planctomycetia bacterium | reverse complement strand
GGCCTGGATGCCCGTCTGCACGTGGGTAAGAACGACCGCCGTCTCAACCTTGTTACGATGCTGACCGCCCGGGCCGGAGCGCCGCGTGCGGCGCGTTTCGCATTGACGAAGCAGCTCGTCGGGCGGCAAAGCGGCGGGATGGAGCATGGCGCGAAGCGGCCGTCACGCCCGCAGCATGGCGACGTGCTTGAACTTTTCGCCGAGCACGGCCGCGCTGTCGGCACCGAGCCATTGCTCGAGGATCGTGGCGTAGACCTGACGGAAGTCGGTGTGGAACTTCAGATCGCCTTCCCCGTCCAGATCGGTCAGGCTGGGGTGCTTGCCGATCGGTCCGCTCTTCACCCGGCCGCCCGCGAGGAACAGCGGCGCCGCGGCCCCGTGGTCGGTGCCGGCGCTGGCGTTCTCCCGCACGCGGCGGCCGAACTCGCTGAAGCTGAGCATCAGCACGCGGTCCAGGTGGCCGCGATGCGACAGGTCGTCGATGAACGCCTTGACGGACGACGACAGCTCGTCCATCAGCGCCGCGTGGGCATCGGCCTGGTTAGCGTGCGTGTCGAAACCATCCAGCGAGACGTAGTAGATCTTCGTCTTCAGCCCGGCGTCGATCAGCCGGGCGATGTTCTGCAGCTTGCGGGCCAGGCCGAAGCTGGGGTATTTCACCGGGCTGCGGTCCGAGCGCAGGGCCTCTTGCACCTTCTCGCTAGAGTCGATGGCGGTGAGCATGCTGCGGCGGATGAAATCGGTCAGCGGCGGCGATTGCCCGCCGGAGGTGGCCGCCACGCCGCGGAGCGTTTGCGATGAGACGGCCCCGCCGCCGGTTTGCAGCTTGAACGACTCCAGCGAGTCGAACGAGGGGACTGCCGTCTCGCGGGCCACGAGGGCCAGCGGCAGCTCGTTGGGGCCCAGATAGAGCGCGGGCACGTCTTGCCCGGCCCGCGGGCCGGCCGCCTTGCGAGCCTGGTCCAGCGTGCGGCCCAGCCAGCCGGTGGAGCTGCCGGTGGTCGCCTTGAGCGGGTCGTAGTCCTTGCCGGCGACGCCCGGATTGGCGGAGTGCCAGATATCCATGCTCTCGAAGTGCGAGCGATTGGGGTTGGGATAGCCCACGCCCTGCACGACGGCCAGTTGGTTGGCCTCGATCAGCTTGCTGAACCCGTTCATGCGGGGGTGCAAACCGATTTCAGCGTCGATCTTCAGCACCTGCTCGCGGCCGATCCGCAGCGCGATGCGGTTGCGGTTGTAGGCCGGGTCGGCGAACGGAATGACCGTGTTAAGCCCGTCGTTGCCGCCGGAGAGCTGGACGACGACCAGCACGTTGTCGCCGGACTTCTTGCCGGAACTATCGGCGGCGAGCACCTGGGCCGAGCGGGCCAAAAACGACGGCACGGCAAGGCCGGAGGAGACGAGGGCCGAGGCACCGAGCGTGTGCTGGAGGAACTGGCGGCGGGATGACATACCGGTCATGGGAGAACACCCTTTCGGTTATCGAATACACAAGGACCCTTGGACCAGCGCGCTTCTTGAAATCGGTCAATGTCCCAGAACCTGATGGGACGAATCGGCAATGAAATCGGTTCAAACTCGTGTTCCTCATCAGCAAGGAACTCTCGCTCTAGGTAATGTCGCAGATTGTCCTCTTCGCTGAGCCCTGGGGCGAAGGAAAGCCCCCGGATCGTTAGATCGTCGATGATCGTGGACCAACTTTGCATCGGGATCGTCAACTCAGCCAGTTCTCAACACGAAGGTCCGGGACTTTCCGGAAGTCGCGCAGATTCCGCGACAACAATACGGCGTCGTGCACTAATGCGATGCAGGCAATCTTCAAGTCCATGGTGGGAATCCGAACCTTCTCAGATCGAAGCCTTTCAAACTCGCGAGCCGCAGCGTCGTCCCACGGCAAGACGTTAAGCTGCGCGTAGAAATCAAAAGGGCGCCGAAGGCGTTCATAGCTGGTGATCTGCCTTCGAGGCTTTGGCTCGCGATGAATCACAGCCAGCCAGCCCCGCATTTGTTCCTCCGCCGAGACGATTGTCGCAGCAAACTCGTCATTTGCATCCGCAAGTCGTTCCGTGAGCGCTGTAGCACCGGGGGAATCGCCCCACTCAAGCTCAACCAAGTGATCGGTATCGAGGACTAGCATCGACTCTTCGTCAACTTCGCTTTCGATACTCCTTGCCGAAGCGTACCATCTTGCCAAAGTCCTTGTCTCC
>JBGQHD010001007.1:0-2209 GCA_041497795.1 Planctomycetia bacterium | reverse complement strand
TCCGGCCGCCCGGGCGATGATCGATAAGGCCCACCGGGCGGCGTGGCAAACAATCACCTGGAAGAACGACCGCGGCACATTCAGCGTGACCTGCGACGGCCGAGGGCGATACCGCTACGAGCGCTCGACCCTGCACGGGCTGAAGGAACAAGTGCTCTGCGATGGCACGCACCTCTGGCATCTCTATCCGGAGCTAGGCGTCGGCGCTCGCCGCACGGTGAGCCGGCATCATCGCGCAGCATTGGCCTCGCTGGTGCCGTGGCTCGTCTTGCCCGCTGAGGATTATGCCTTTGGGGCGGACGTGAAAGCGATCGGCGCCGATCGGGTAGCGATTGTTCCGCACAGTCGTGCCGGAATGCCCAAGACTGCTCGTCCGCCAGCGCGCGTCGAAGAGCACCTCACCTTCTCCACGGATGGCCGGCTCGCCGAGCGGAAGATCGTCCTCATGCCCGCGGGCAAGACGCTGGCCCTCGTCACGCTGGCCGGCGACGGCGCGGTCAGCACACAGAGCGGCGACGGCAAGAAGCTGGGCGAGCTGCGGCTGACCGTGGCGGAGGCTTCGCCGCCGGACTTGCAGCCAGACAAGCGGCTGGTGATCTTGCCGCTTCCCGTGCGGTCGCGGGACCACGTGCTAGCGAGCGTGACCAACGCCAAGGAGAAAGCCGGGGACGCGCCTACCAAGGCGGTGGGTGGCGACAAGGCCTCTCGCCCAATCTACGACGATTGGAGCGATGACGACGTGCTGCGGCTGCTGGCCGCCCGCGTCGCGGCCTATCCGCACCAGGCGGAAGAGATCGTCGCCGGGCGGTTCTTTGCCCGCGGCGACCGGCGATTAGGCTTCTGTACGCTGCTGCTATCGGCGGGGGCCACGTCATGGCGATTTGACGAATCCGTGACGGTCGATGGCCGGCCCGTCGCCATGAACCCGCTGGCCGATCATCCCGATTCGCTGCTGGCGCACTACCTCGCACGGCAGTCGTGGCTCCGGACCGTGAGGAAGGGCGCGAGCTTGGACGGCCTGCCCCGTTCCATTGAGCCGCGAGACGGCTTGCCCCGCGACCAGTTCATCGGGGCACTGACCGAGCTGCGCGACGCGCACTACGACCGCCTCGCGGAAAAGGCCGTCGCCGAAGACAAGGGCCAGCCGGGCGGCGGTTTCTTCAGCGTGCCCTCGGGCGCAGTCAAGGACCGCGGCCCCCAGCGCGATCCCAAGTGGCACGTCGATGGGTTGCTCGATTATGCCCAGCGGTGCCCCTCGCCCTACTTGGCCTGGGCCGCGCTGGAACGCATGCCGCAATGGATCGGCGCGCTTCCAGAAGATCAGCGGCCCAGCGCGTACCGGGCACTTGCCGCGCGGTATGAACAGCTCGGGCGTTCACCACTTGCGTACTCGGCGCGATACGAGCAAGCGGCCTGCTTCGGCCAGATCGCGCGGCACGAGTGGCACACGACCGATTGGAAGCAGGACCAGAGCGACGCAGCGCGGCTGTTCGCGCAGCTTTTTCGCGACGTGGTCAAGACCGGCGCGGCCCCGGCCCTCGATGAACGGTTCTTCGCCGCCATGAGCGGCGCCCAGGCGGATGAGCTGATCCGCGAAGGGGCCGAGTCGCTCGTCAAGTCGGGCCGGCATGCCCAGGCGCTGGCCCTGGCCTGGCAGTGCCGGCATTTGTCGCAAGACACCGTGGCGACCGCAGTGGTCGATCTCGTGCTGCGGCAGTCAACGGCTGCCGGCCGTACGCTGGCCACGGCCGCCGCGATCGAGTTCCACTTGCACGGCAAGGCGTATGCCCGGGCCAACGGGCTGATGGAATCGCTGCTTGCCGACGAGCGGCTGGCCCGGCTGCCCTCGCTGTGGGGCCTCGCGGCCGTGCTGGCCGACAAGCAAGGTCAGCAGCTTCGCGCCGCCGATTGCCTGGAACAGGCGATCGTGCGTTTGGAAAAGGCCTACCGCGGTCAGGCGGAGATCGACAAGACGGAGATCGGCCAGGCGGAGATGACCGTGCTCGGCGAAGCTTACCGCGATCTATCGGATCGCTACGGCCGGGTGGCCTCGGCCGTAGTCGGCCTGGACGGTGCGGGCTTGACCGATCTGGCCGCGCGGGTGATGCGCGTGGCGGACCGCCGGCGGGAGATGGAAGAGGATTCCAGCCAGGCCTGCCGGCAGGCGGCCGCCTTGCTGCGCCGGCTCGGCCAGCGCGAGGCCGCCTGG
>JBGQHD010001006.1:0-2226 GCA_041497795.1 Planctomycetia bacterium | reverse complement strand
TCAGGCGGTGCTGGAATTGGCGGCGGATTGTCGATTAAGAAACTCACTTGGCCTGCTTGTCATTCCGAGCGGAGCGAAGAATCCCCGAACCTCCGCGTGCCCGTCGCTAACTTGCTATGATACCGCGCCAGTTCTATAACCAGAATCCGACGCGAGCAGGGCGTCCGGGGCCCTCGGAACGGCCGGCGTTCGCAACTTACGTGCATAAGCTCATAGCCCGCTGAGGTTTGCGACCGCGGCACGTAACGGGCCGCTCGCCATATCACTGATTGTGGAGAGGGTGGTCATGCAGAATGTGCTGATCGGAGGAGATTGGCGGCCGGCTCAGGCGGCCGGATCGTTCCGCGCGGAGAACCCCGCCGCGCGCGAGCCGCTGCCGGACGAATACCCCATCAGCTCCTGGTCCGACTGCGACGCGGCGCTCAGCGCCGCGGCGACGGCGGCTGCTGAGCTGCGCCGACTGCCTACCGGGCGCCTGGCGGATTTCCTGGAGCGTTACGCCCAGCGGATCGAGGCGCGCGCGGCCGAGCTGGTGGAGATGGCCCATGCCGAGACGGCCCTGCCCAAGGCGCCTCGCCTGGCCGACATCGAGCTGCCGCGGACCGCCAGCCAATTGCGGCAAGCCGCCACCGCCGCGAGTGACGGCTCGTGGAGCCTGCCGACGATCGACACCAAGGCCGGCATTCGCTCGTACTTCGCCCCGCTGGGCCCCGTCTGCGTGTTCGGGCCGAACAATTTCCCCTTCGCGTTCAACAGCATCTCGGGCGGCGACTTCGCGGCGGCCATCGCGGCCGGTAACCCGGTGATCGCCAAGGCCAACACCTCGCACCCTGGCACTACCCGTCTCTTCGCGGAAGAGGCCCACGCCGCCGCTCAGCAAGTCGGGCTGCCACCGGGCACCGTGCAACTCATCTATCGTCTCGGTCACGCCGACGGCGAGCGGCTGGTGGCCGACCCGCGCGTGGGGGCCACCGGCTACACCGGCAGCCGGGCCGCAGGCCTCAAGCTCAAGGCGGCCGCCGACCGCGCCGGCAAGCCGATCTATCTCGAGCTGTCCAGCGTCAACCCCGTGGTGATTCTGCCCGGTGCGCTGCGCGAGCGGGCGGAGAAGATCGCCGAGGAGTTCACGGGCAGTTGCCTGATGGGTGCAGGGCAGTTCTGCACGAATCCCGGTTTGGTGCTGCTCCTGGCCGGAGCGGAGACGGAGAAGTTCATCGGTTCGCTGGCCGGGCGATTCAAGGCGGCCCCCGTGGGCACCCTGCTTTCTCGCGGCGTGGCCGGCTCGCTGGCCGAGAGCATCGATCATCTGCGCTCAGCGGGGGGCGAGGTCATCGCGGGCGGCACGTCCGGCGGCGGCCGCGGCCACAGTTACGCCAATACGCTGCTCCGCGTGTCGGGCAAGCAGTTTCTCGATCACGCCGAGGCCCTTCAGACCGAGGCCTTCGGCAACGCCTCGCTGCTGGTCATCGTCGAGACGCCGGAACAGCTCGGCGGCGCACTGAAACACCTCGAAGGCAACCTCACCGGCTGCATCTACTCCGATACGACGGGGAGCGACGACGCGCTCTACCAGCAGTTCGCTCCGCGGCTGCGCGAGAAGGTCGGCCGGCTGCTCAACGACAAGATGCCCACCGGCGTCGCCGTCAGCCCGGCCATGAATCACGGCGGCCCCTACCCGGCGACGGGGCATCCCGGCTTCACCGCTGTGGGCATTCCGGCCTCGCTTTGTCGATTCGCCATGCTGCAGTGCTTCGACAACGTGCGGCCCCATCGCTTGCCGCCGGCGCTGCAGGATAAAAACCCCACGGGCAAGCTGTGGCGCTCGATCGACGGCCAGTGGACGCAGCGCGACGTGTGAGCGCCTCGTGGGGCACGTTTCCAACGTGCCCGCAGGCCGAGGCACGTTAGGAAACGTGCCCCACGCGGCCGGTGGCACGGGTGGCACGCTCAGAGCATCGATGCGATGGGCGTGGCGGCGTGTTCCACGCCCTTCGCATCCGTGCTCAGGGACGTGCCACCCTCTGAGCGCGAGACGCATGGCACGCGGGCACGTTTGTAAACGTGCCCCACGTGGCCTACGCTTGCTTCACCGCCGCCACGAGGTCCAGCACCCCCTTCTTCGCGTCGGCGAAGAGCATCAGGGTGTTCTCGGCCGCAAACAGCGGGTTGGGGATGCCGGCGAAGCCGGGGCTCAAGCTGCGCTTGATCACGACCACCGTGCGGGCC
>JBGQHD010001005.1:0-2228 GCA_041497795.1 Planctomycetia bacterium | reverse complement strand
CGCCTGGGCGAAGGCGAGAAGATCGCCGAGTGCTGGCCGGTCCGCGAGTTCGGTCAGGACGAATTCCTGATGATGGCCACCCGCGGCGGCCTGGTGAAAAAGACCGACCTGTCCGCCTACAGCCGCCCGATGAAAGGCGGCATCATCGCCATCAAGCTGCGGCAAGATGAAAACGGCGTCGCCGACGAGGTGGTCAACGTGGCCATCACCAAGCCAGGCGACGAGGTGGTGCTCTCCACCGCCACCGGCATGGCCATCCGCTTCAGCGAATCCGACGCCCGCCCCATGGGCCGCAACACCAGCGGCGTCAAGGGCATCAAGCTCTCCAAGGGCGACTCCGTCGTCGGCATGGTAGTCGCGGAGCCCGACGCCACCCTGCTAACCGCCTGCGAACACGGCTACGGCAAACGCACCCCCTTCGGCGCCGGCGACGCCGTCGAAGGTGAGGCGCCCGACGACGCCGGCGAAGAAACCACCCCAACCGAGGCGCCGCCCAGCAACGCCGAGCAACGCTTGCGGTTTGGCGAATCCGCCCCCCAACCCGCCGACGCCGACCAGCCAGCCGACGACGCCGAATCCGACCCCGACGCCGCCGGCGAATCCTCCAACCAGCGTTACCGCACCCAGCGTCGCGGCGGCAAGGGCCTGCGCGACATCAAGACCACCACCCGCAACGGCCCGGTGGTCGGCGTGGTCGCGGTCAAGGGCGACGACGAGCTGATGATGATCTCCGCCGGCGGCAAGATCCAGCGGATCAAAGTCAGCGACGTCAGCGTCATCGGCCGCAACACGCAAGGCGTGCGGATCATGGGGCTGGATGAGGGAGATACGCTGGCAGCGGTGGTGCGGGTGCCGAGGGTGGACACCAACGGCGAAGACCCGGCAGTGGAGTAGCGCATAACTCCCTCTCCCCTCTGGGGAGAGGGTTGGGGAGAGGGGTAATCGCGAGGAAATGCCCGTCAGTCGACCTCCTTTCGGCGGCAGAGCGGTCTTGCAACCAGCGCTACTCGCGCAGGCTTGGCAGAAGTAGAATAGTCGTAGAGGTTCATCATGACCGCGCTACTTCAACACGCCTTCGCGGAAGCGGCCAAATTGCCGGCTGCCCAGCAAGATTTGCTGGCCACTTGGCTTTTGGCCGAGTTGGCGGCCGAAGACGACTTCGACCGCGCCATCGCCGGCTCGTCCTGCAAACTCAGCCCTATGGCCGCCGAAGCCCTGGCGGAACATGCCGCCGGACGGACGCAAGAGCTGGACCCAGAGCGCCTCTGAACTTACGGCTATGAACTCGCGGACCACCCAGCGCTTCCGCGAACTCTTTGCCGCGCTGCCGGCCCACGTTCAAGAGCAAGCCAAAGAGGCCTATCGGCTCTTTCGGCAGAATCCAACGCACCCCGGCCTGCGATTCAAGAAGGTCAACAACGATCCGCCGATCTATTCGGCCCGCGTCGGCATCAGTTATCGTGCTGTTGGGGCCATGGACGGCGACACCGTGGTTTGGTTCTGGATCGGCTCGCACGCCGATTACGACAAGCTGCTGAAGGACCTGTAGGACGTTGCCACATCGAGCATTCAGCCAAGCGAGGCCGAGTAACGGTGTCCGGCCAGGGAGCGACGACATACCGCCCGGCAGGCTCGACAGTATCCTGAAGCAGGCCGGCCTGAAGAATTGAGGAACCGATGAAGCGTTACGCCATTGTTGTCGAGAAGGCGGAATCGAACTACGCAGCCTACGTCCCTGACCTGCCCGGCTGCGTCGCCACTGGAGCCACGGTCGAGGCGACCGAAAAGCGGCTCTGCGAAGCCATCAAGCTGCACATCCGCGGCATGATCGAAGACGGCCTTCCCGTGCCGGAACCTTCGAGCATGCTAGATTATGTTGAGTTGCCCACTTAACCGAGGAATGCGACGATTGCGGTGTTTGCAAATGCGTGCCACGCGTTCTGTCGCGTAACCCGCCTCGTCCTGAGCGAAGGAGCTTAAATATGGCGATGACCTATGAAGAGCTGGACGCGAAAACCCGTGAGTACATGCTTGCAGAATTTGACAAGGAACAATCGAGCGGAAATCCATATCGGAGCAGGGCACTTTCAGGCCAGGGGCTGGCGGCCTTTTTCGATCTGATGCGGAGCGCGATCAGCTCCGGTAATGAAACTGTCTTATGTCAGACCGTTGAGTTTGACCACCTTTGGACGCCCACAGAGGAATACACTCGCGATGGGGTCACGCGG
>JBGQHD010001004.1:0-2228 GCA_041497795.1 Planctomycetia bacterium | reverse complement strand
TTTCTAGCCCAGACACAGGGCATCTCGCGGGAAGATCAGGACGCCTTCGCCCTCCGCAGCCACCAGCGCGCCGCCGCGGCCACCTCGGCCGGCGAGTTCAAGCGGGAGATCGTGCCGATCTGGGGGCACGATGAAGCGGGCAATCGTATCTTGGTGGACAAGGACCAGTGCATCCGGCCCGATACGTCGCTGGAAGCCCTGGCGGCGCTCAAGCCGGCCTTCATGCCCGGCATGGGGACCGTCACCGCCGGCAATTCCTCGCCGCTCAACGACGGGGCGGCGGCGATGCTAGTGATGTCGGCCGACAAGGCCCGCTCGCTCGGCCTGAAGCCGCTGGTGCGCGTCGTGGCCACGGCCGTCGTCGGCGTCGAGCCAGCCGTGATGGGCACCGGCCCGGTGCCCGCCGTGCAAAAGGTGCTGCGGCGCGCCGGCCTGAAGCTGGCGGACATCGACTTGATCGAGATCAACGAGGCCTTCGCCTCGCAGACGATTGCCTGCGTACGGATGCTTGGCCTGGACGAGCAGAACGGCGCCAAGAACGGCGTTATCGAGAAGCTCAACGTCCGCGGCGGGGCCATCGCCATCGGCCATCCCCTGGGGGCCAGCGGAGCCCGCATCACCACCACGCTCGTGAACGCCATGATCGACCGCGGCGCCCGCCTGGGCCTGGCCACCATGTGCATCGGCGTGGGGCAGGGCATCGCCACGGTGCTGGAGCGGGTGTAGCTCCTCGCCGGCAAGTACCGACTCTGTCTGGCCGCCTCACGCGCCTCAACCTCAGCCGCGCCCGACCGCCGGTCAGCGGGTCAACGGTTGCTCCGGCGGAACGCGACGCGCACAATGGAGCGTGCGCAGTCTCCATGGGTAGCAATGGCTGGACGGCCTGGCCCGCGCTGCCCGCGCAGGGGAGGCGTCGGCATGTCTCACGACCAGGGTCTGACGCCGGATCTGCGGCGGCAACTGGATCACGTCATCTCGCAGTGCCTGGCGGCCATTCGCGGCGGCATCCCGCCGGATCGAGAGGCGCTGCTGGCCCGATATCCGGCCCTGGCCGACCATCTGCGCACGTTCTTCGCCGCCCAAGATGCCGAAACGGATGCGCCCTACGCGCCGACATTGTCCGTCGGCGACCAGGAGTCTGAGCGACCGCCAGGGGAAGCAACCCTCGGCGGGGCGCCGGCCGCTGCCTTTGCCCCGACCATTTCGGTGGGCAAATCGCCTACCGACGACGGCGCCGGTCTTGTCGCGCCCGCGGCCGAAGCAGGACGCTTTGGCGATTACCTGCTGCTGGAGCCGATTGCCCGCGGCGGCATGGGCGTCGTGTTCAAGGCGCGGCAGGTGAGCCTGAATCGCATTGTGGCCTTGAAGATGATCCTCGCCGGGCAGTTCGCCAGCGAGGCCGACGTCCAGCGTTTCCATGCGGAGGCCGAAGCCGCCGCGAACCTCGATCACCCAGGCATCGTGCCGATCCACGAAGTGGGCCAGCACGCCGGGCAGCACTACTACTGCATGGGGTTCGTCGAGGGGCGAAGCCTGGCGCGGCGCGTGGCCGAGGGCCCGCTCCCGCCGCGCGAAGCGGCCGAGCTGACGAGGAAAGTCGCCGAGGCCGTCGCCTACGCTCACGCCCACGGTGTCATCCACCGCGACTTGAAACCGGGCAACATCCTGCTGGACATGCAGGGCCAGCCGCGGGTCACCGACTTCGGCCTGGCCAAGCGCGTGGAGGGTCACTCCGAGTTGACGGCGACGGGACAGATCCTCGGCACGCCCTCGTACATGCCGCCCGAGCAAGCTGCCGGCGAGGCCGACGTGGGACCGTTGGCCGACGTGTATTCGCTCGGGGCGGTGCTCTATACCCTGCTCGTCGGCCGGCCGCCGTTTCAGGCCGCGACGGTGGTGGAGACGCTGCGGCAAGTGCTGGAGCGCGAGCCGGTCGCGCCGCGGCAATTGAACCCCGGGATCGACCGCGACCTGGAGACGATCTGCCTGAAGTGCTTGCAGAAGGAACCCACGCGGCGGTACGGCAGCGCGGCGGCGCTCGCGGATGATCTGCATCGTTATCTGGGCGGCGAGCCGATCCAAGCGCGGCCGGTGGGGCGAATCGAGCGCACCTGGCGCTGGTGCCTGCGGAATCCGGTAGTGGCATTGCTCGTCGCTGCTGTTTTCGCATTGCTCGTCGTCCTGAGCGTTGGCGCCACGATCAAGGCCATCAACGAAGCAGCCTTGAG
>JBGQHD010001003.1:0-2231 GCA_041497795.1 Planctomycetia bacterium | reverse complement strand
CTGATGACCGAAACGGCCGAAAACAGCAGCGGAAAGTGATAGAGCACGTTGGTCCCGGCCAGCAGGGCCAGCCCGCGGTGCGCCAGTCGAGGCAGCGGCGCATACCAGCGGACATAGCTTTCCATGCACGCCAGATAGAACGCCAACTCGGCCAGGCTGAACCACAACCGCCGGGCCGGGATCAGCGAGAAGGCTTGCCAGAATCGCGAGGTGGGGTGGAGCCACAACAACCCCAGGCATATCACCCCCAGCAGCATGCCCAGCCACAAAGTCTGGATCGAAAGCCGCGCCAGCCGCCGCGCCGCCTGGCCGGCGGCTGCGTCGCCGCGGCGCTGCTCGCGCCACTCCAGCCACAGGCACGCCAGCGGCCCCACGCCGGCCACGCTCACGACCATCAGGTGGATCGCCGCCAGGACACTCTCGATCAGTCCCACCAAGCTCGGCCTCCGATCGCCAGAATCGAACGAACCCAAGTACCCGCGGGCGGCAACGAACCACCAGCGCCGCTCATGTGTCCACGATTATAGTTGGGGTTCCGCCGGTCAGCCACGAGCAGTCGAATCGCCGAATCGCAACGTCAAGCCATCGAGCGAATCAGCGACGCGCGGCGCTCCGGGGCGCAGGTCGAGGCCCTGGTGCGCTTGCCGAGTTTACGATAGCGTGGACGGGCACGGACCTGGACGCAACGACGCTCACGGACGCACCCTCGGCCAGGCAGCACCAGAGACGTCGCTCCATGAGCCTCGCCATCCTTTGCTCCCAGCTCGCCAAGCGTTATGACGGGCGTCCCCCCGTCGATGCCGTGCGCGGCCTCGACCTGGAAGTGGAGACGGCCGAGTGTTTCGGCCTGCTCGGCCCCAACGGCGCGGGCAAGACGACCACCATCGAAATTCTCGAGGGCCTGCTGGAGCCAACCTCGGGCGACGTGCAAGTGCTCGGCTTTCGCTGGCGCGAGCACGACGACGAGATCAAGCAGCGGATCGGCATCTCGCTTCAGGAGACCAAGCTCTCCGAGAAGCTGACGGTGCTGGAGACGCTCACGCTCTTTCGCAGCTTCTATCGCCACGGGCTGGAGCCGGCCGAGGCAGTGCGGCGCGTATCGCTCGAGGAAAAGACGAACGTCCGCGTCGGCAAGCTCTCGGGCGGCCAGAAGCAGCGGCTGGCGGTGGCCTGCGCCCTGATCGGCGACCCGGAGTTGCTGTTTCTCGACGAGCCGACGACGGGGCTGGATCCGCAAGCCCGGCGGCAAGTCTGGGACATCGTCCGCGAATTCCGCAGCCAGGGACGCACCGTGCTGCTGACCACGCATTACATGGACGAAGCCGAGCGGCTCTGCGACCGCGTGGCCATCGTCGATCAGGGCAAGGTGATCGCGCTGGGGACGCCGCGGGAGCTGATCGCCAGCCTGGGTGGCGAGCACATCATCGAGTTCCAGGTGGCGACGCCGGCCGAGGCAGGTGGCCCAGCGCTCGACCCGGAAAGCCTGGCCGACCTGCCTTCGGTGCGCGCAGCCCGAAAAGAAGAGGACCATTTTTCGCTCGCGGTGGCGGAGCCGCACGTAGCGCTGCCGGCGCTGCTCTGCCGGCTGCACGATCGGGGCTACGAGCTGGCCAGCTTGACCACTCGGCATACCAGCCTGGAGGACGTATTCGTGAGCCTGACCGGCCGACGACTGAGGGACGAAGAGGCAGCCGCATGAACCAGCCTTCGGCTCCTACCCAGACCGCGGCGCCCCGGCGCTATTCGCCGCTCGGCCAGCTCATGCTGGCTCGCCTGCGCGAGTTCTATCGCGAGCCGGAGGCCATCTTCTGGGTCTACGGTTTCCCGATCCTGCTGACGATGGCGCTGGGCATCGCCTTTCGCAACAAGCCGGTCGAGCAGATTCAAGTCACCATTCAGGATGGTCCGGGTGCGGAGGCCGCTGAACAGGCCCTCATCCAGCACGAGAGCGAGCAAGTGAAGTTCGTGGTCCGCCGTCTCGACCCGGAGTCCGCCGCTCTGCGGCTGCGCACCGGCAAGACGGAGCTGGTCGTGATTCCGTCGGGCTCCCCCGCAGGGGGCTACCAATACGCCTACGACCCGACGCGGGCGGAAAGCCTGCTGGCCCGCAACGCGGTGGACGACGTGCTGCAGCGCGCCGCCGGCCGCGAAGACAAGTATCAGCCCGGCGATCGGGAGATGCTGGAGCCGGGCGGGCGCTACATCGACTTCCTGGTGCCCGGCCTGTTGGG
>JBGQHD010001002.1:0-2231 GCA_041497795.1 Planctomycetia bacterium | reverse complement strand
TGGCCAACGCGCGCACCTTTGGCGGCGAAGACTACATCGGCTTCCACACCTTCATGGCGCTCGCGCCCGCCTACCGGATGGCACAACAACTCCCGGCAGCCGAGCAGCCGCTGCCCGTGCTGAAAGTCCTCTATCGCAATGCCAACCGGATCCAGGAATTCGGCGGCCGCAAGAGCGAGGTGCTGCACCCCGTCACGGCGGATCCGATTCCGGCCGGCCAGGCGGGGGGCGAATACCTCCGCGAAGTCACCCGCCGCGGGGACGTCGAGGCGGCCGAGCGCACCTTTGCCGCCCTGGCGAAGGGACCGGTCGGCGAGGCCTTCAATCATCTGCAGTTCGAAGTCGATGACGAGGTCGATGTGCACCGAGTCGTTTTAGCTTGGCGCGCCTGGGATACCCTGGAACTGGCGGGCCAGGAGTGGGCGCACACGCTGCTCCGGCAATCGGTCCGGTACTGTGCCCAGAGAGAACACCAGATCATCGATCGCAGTCAGTCGCGCTCGCCCGTCCGCACGGTCTTGCCGGCTCTTCTCGACCAGTACAAGTTGATGGGCGCGCCGTTGGGGCAGAAGCCGGGCGATGACGGCTGGGTTCAGCAGCTGGCCACCACCATTTTCAGGGGGAGCCGTGAGCAGGCGGCCGACGCCGTCGCTCAGGCTCTCCACGACGGCTTCGCCCCCGACTCCATTGCAGAGGCGATGTCCCTGGCGGCGAACATGCTGGTCCTGCACGACCCCGGACGAGTCGAGCAATCGGCGAGTGCCGAGAAACCGGTGGGCAGCTGCCACGGCGACTCGGTGGGCGTGCACGCCTCCGATTCCGCCAATGCGTGGCGCAACATCGTCCGCGTGAGCAACCCACGCAATGTGGTAGCCAGCCTGATTGTCGGCGCCTTCCACACCGCCGGCCAGAGCGAGCGGGCCAACAAGCAGTCCTATCCGCTGCCCGAACAGGTTGCGGAAGTGAGGCCCGAGGATTCGGCGGCGTTGCTCTACGAAGCCGAGTCCGCCATCAAGGAGAACGACCAGTTCCGGGCGGCGGCGACCATCGCCCGGTACGGCCAGCTGGGCCACGAGCCGCGCCCGGTGTTCGACCTCATGCTGAGGTATGCGACCAGCGAAGACGGAGCTCTGCATGCGGAGAAGTATTACAACACCGCGAGCGCCGAATTCGCGGCCATGCGGCCGGCTTTCCGTTGGGGCCAGCTCGTGGCACTGGCCCGCGTCACGGCCAGCGAATACGGCCGCAAGTCGGCCGGCTACGTGGAGGCGAAAAAGCTGCTCAACGTTTGATCGATCCAAGGCGGTCGAATCGCGAGCGCCACCGGCAACACAAAGCCCAGGGGACCTCATCCCCTGGGCTTTTTTTCGGTAGTGGCTCAGTCGGGCTGGATATTCCGTCGTCTCCCATGGATCGCCGAGAGCAACCGCGCGAGCGGGAGCTTCACCATGAACCGGTTAACGAAGTCGAAACTTCGCAGATGTTCTGATACGTCGTTCGCCACGGATGCCTCGCTTCGCTGCGTGGAGGTGCTCGTATGGTGCGCGGCAGTCTTCGTACCAGGCTTGGCGCGGGGCCAGATTCCCGTGCGCGATATCGTCGCCGTGGAGAACCGCAATGCACTCGGGGCCGCTCCGATCGCACGCGAACGAATTGCGCTGGGCGAGCCCGACGACTACAAGCCGTGCATTGCGCAGTTGCCGAGCGGCGAGTTGCTGTTGACGGCATTTCATCAGCACAAGAAAGAGGGCAACAAAGTCCTCGAGCAAACGCTGCTTTTTCGCTCCCAGGATGGCGGCAAGACGTGGGCACGACCGCAGCCGCTCGAGCTACTCGGCCGCGAGCCTTACTTGACCGTGCTTTCGGATGGGACGGTCTTCATCACCGGCCACCTGCTGGCCCAGGACATCCGGAACGAATGGGGCTACACGACCGGCTTCCTGCATCGCTCGAGCGACAGCGGCCGCACCTGGCAATCAACGCGGATCGAGTCGGAAGAGATCAAGCCGAAAGCCAGCAACCACACGACGCGCAATGTGCTCGAGATGGCCGACGGCTCACTGGTGCTGGGCGTCGATTACGACGGAGGGGGCGGTCCCTACTTCATCTGGCGTTCGATGGATGGCGGCAAGACGTGGGACCGGTCGCAGCAATGCGAACCGCACGAGTTCAAAAGTCAGTACGGCTTTTTCGGCGGCGAGACGTGGCTATGGCAGGCTCGATCCGGGAAG
>JBGQHD010001001.1:0-2234 GCA_041497795.1 Planctomycetia bacterium | reverse complement strand
GCGGGCGAAATTGCCTTCCAGCGTGACACTGCCGGGCGTGATCTGGAATTCGCCCGCCTCGGCCGCGGCGGCCAGCAGCAGCGCGGCAGCCAGTCCAGCGACTATAGTGATTGAGGGTTGAAGGCGGCCAGTGGCAGTCATCACGCGGCCCTGCGAGCGGAATGGACCGAAGTCACTTGTCGGACCCGAGCAGCGATCATCGGGCACAGCGGCTGGGAGTATCGGCGGGGCCACGCTGGGTAGCCTGACTCTCTGAGTCGGGCAGCCCGACTCGGAGAGTCAGGCTACTGCACGCGGCTGCACGCGGCGGAGTGTTCGGCGAGTGCCTGGAGTTTAGACTGCCAGCAGCTTGGCCGTCAAACGCGCCGCAGCCACACCTAGCCCGACGCGCAAGCGAGGGACAATCGGCGGTTCTCCCTCGCTTGCGCGTCGGGCTAGTGTGACCTGGCCACGAAGAGTCGGTTGCCCCCCGCTGCCGAGACAGGGTAAGCTGAACAGGTCGGCTCTGGCACGCGCTAAAGACAATCGCCTCGCGAAGGCTCTTCGCAAAACGCTTCGCTGCCAGCCGAGCACACACTCACGAGGTCATCGCCATGCCCCGGTCGCAACCCGATGAGAAAAAGGTGTCCGTCGTTTTTCTGGACGACGATCCGCTGCTGAAGCCGTCCGCGCCAGCCAAAGGGAAGACCGGCCCCAGGACCAGGCCCGCGCAGGGCGAGCCGGCTCGCTTGCCGCCGACCCAGCGGCTGGCCTCGATCGACGCCTACCGCGGGTTCGTGATGCTCCTCATGGCGTCCAGCGCATTGGGCTTTGCGACGATCGTCGCCAAGCAGCACGGCGCGCCGGAGCCGCCGGTGGCAATCGCCGAGGGCGGCGCGGCCCCGTTGTGGTGGGCGCCGCTGTGGAACGTGCTGGCATATCAATTCGAGCACGTAGCGTGGGTCGGCTGCACGATCTGGGACCTGATCCAGCCGTCGTTCATGTTCATCGTCGGCGCGGCCATGCCGTTTTCGTTCGCCAAGCGGGCCGCCGAGGGACAGGGGGCCATCCGCCGGGTGATGCACGTCGTCTTTCGCGCGCTGGTGCTCGTCGCCCTGGGCGTGTTCCTCTCGTCCAGCGGATCGAGCCACACGCAGACGAACTTCACGTTTGTCAACGTGCTCACGCAGATCGGCCTGGGCTACGTGTTCGTATACCTGCTGCTCAACCGGCCGTTCTGGGTGCAGTTGAGCGCGGCGGCGGTAATCCTGGTGGGTTACTGGGCCGCGTTCTACGCCTACACGCCGCCGACGCCCGAACAGAATAACGTGACCGATTACGTGGATACGCACCTTCGCCAGGATCGCAAGGACGCCGACGTGGACCACGGCCCCTGGCCGGCCGACAGCATCGCCGGTCACTGGAACAAGCACACGAACTTCGCCGCCGCGGTCGATCGCTGGCTGCTGAACGAAGTGCCGCGGCAAGACAAGGCGTGGTCGCCCGACGGCACACCCGAAAACGAGCACCGCTTCTGGATCAACGAAGGCGGCTACCAGACGCTGAACTTCGTCCCCTCAATGGCCACGATGCTGTTTGGCGTCATGGCCGGGCAACTGCTCTTGAGCGGGCGACGCCGCAAGGTGCTCACCCTGCTGGGCGCCGGGGCGCTGTGCTTTGTGGTCGCGATGGCGGTCGATACCACCATCTGGCCGGTCAAAATGCAGCAGGACGGATCGGTGGCGCTCTGCGCCGCCGGGTTGGATTCACCGGTGAGCGCCTCCGTGACGAATGCCGCGGAATGGTGGCCCAACTGGAGCTTCTGCCCCACGGTCAAGCGCATCTGGACCCCCACCTGGGCCGTCTTCAGCACCGGCTGGACGCTGTGGCTGCTGGCCGCCTTCTATCTGGTGATGGACGTCTGGCGCTGGCGGTGGTGGGCCTTCCCGCTGAAGGTGGTGGGCATGAACTCCATCGCCATGTACGTGATGGCCCAACTGATGCAGCCCTGGGTCAAGCAAACGCTGCAAACCCACCTCGGCACGGCCAGCGCCGTAACTGGCCAAGATATCTGGGCCAATTACTTCGGGGCCGGCAGCGTCTACGCGCCGCTGTGGACCTCGGCCGCCGTGCTGGCGGCGCTGTGGCTGATGTGCCTGTGGATGTACCGGCAGAAGATCTTCGTGCGGATTTAGCGAGGCGACTTCGCGAATGCGGCGAGCGGGGGGCGTAAGCCCCCTGATAACGCGGCGGCG
>JBGQHD010001000.1:0-2235 GCA_041497795.1 Planctomycetia bacterium | reverse complement strand
GTTCCCTGGGGAAAGCGTGCGTTGTGGGGTGGGCATTGCCCACAATACCGATGTAGGGTGGGCTGTGCCGGCTAAGCCCACCCTACTGCTGCGTGCCACCCGTGCTTTCACCTTGAGGCCAGCGAGCCGCGTGCACCACGCCGGACGACTGCTCCACCGACGAGCACCAGCGCCACCATCAGCGAAATGGCCGCGATGGCCCGCGCCCACGACCACGGCCGGACCGGGGCGTCGAAACTTAGCTTGCCCTCGTGGCGGATGCCCGCGGGCGGCGGCCCGGGAGCGTGCCCTTTGGCGTCGTACGACTGCGGGTTATTGCGGCGGCCGGGCATCGTGTACTCTGCGAACTGCAGGTTCTGGGAGCCGAGCACCTCGCGGGGAAAGTCGCCGTCGAGCACGGTGAGCGTCATCTTCTTCACGTCTTCCGCGGCCGCGGCCGCGGCCTTGACCCGCTGGCGTTTGAGCACGTCGAGGTTCAGCCGGTCGATGTCCGGCCCGCGCAGCGACAGGCTCTCGCCGATCCGCAGCAGCATCTTTTCCTCTTCTTCGTGCGGATGGGAAAGCCGGCCTTGCTTGACGGCCAACAGGTCGCTGGCGAACAGCTCGCGGGCTTCGCCGTTGTGCGGCGCGGGGTCGCGCTCTTGGGCTAGCGACTGACGTCGATATTGGGGGATGTCGGCGGCCGTGCCGCCGATGATCCGCATCGGCAGCGGATCGGTAAGATTGCGGAAGAGTTGCTCGCCGGTGATCTGACGCACGACGTACTCCTCCGGGATCGAGCGCATCTTGCGCGGCCCGTCGGTCAAGAGGTACACGACGTTCCGCAGCTCGCCGGCGTTGGAGGCCGAGAGCCGCATGGGCACCACGAGCTGCTTGGTGCGGAAGCGGAAGCCCATCGCCTGCACGTGGCCGTCGAAGGTGGCCCCGGCGGGCAGCTTGCCGTTGACCTCTTTCACGCGGGGCTTGGGGTCCAGCCCGCTCTTCTGGCCGACGCGGGCCTTCTCGGCCACGAAGCACCAGCGGAGTTTGATGTACTCCTCGCAGACGCCGTCCATGCCCTCGGGGTATTTGAAACCGTGGTCGTCCATCCACCGCTTCAGGGCGGCGGCGCTGCCAGCCTCGAGCACGGCCACTTCGTACATGCCGACGGCCTCTTGCCGCAGCACGCGGACTTCGTTAATCCCCAGCGGGATTGCATCATCGAATGCTCCCGCGGGTACGCCGCCCCCTCCACCGCCAGGTCCCGGGGCGGCCTGCGGCGGCGGGCGCAAATCCACGATCACTTCGGGCGGATCGATGGCTCGCTCGATTTGGGCGAAGATCTCCTCGGAGACCTTGCGTAAGGCCGGCGGCTCCGGGAACGGAATCAGCATGCCGAACTCTTCGACCTTGCCGTCGAAGCCGGGCCGGATGACAAACGTCTCCACCCCGTCCTTGTAGAAGACGTACGTCTTTTGCAGGCCCACGCGAGTGATTGGCACACCTTCGCCAACGTAGATCGGCGGCACCATGCCGCAGGGATCGGCCCAGGCCGTACTGCAGGCCGTACTGCAGGCCGTGGTGCAGGCCGCGGCTAGCAGCAAGCAGGACAGAGAGCGGGTATTCATGGCGTCCCCCTCGGATGTGGAAGGCACGACTGCCGAGCCAAAGCGAGCCCTAGTCTACGACGATGGGCAGGAAAACACACGCGCTGCCGGGGTTTTCCGGCGACTGGCCTGCGAGCGGCGGCCGGATTGGCCGCGGGGAATGAGTAGTAGGCACACTCCGTGTGCCGTCTGGACGGCACGCGGAGCGTGCCCGCTACTTTGAACCGCCAGCCACCACGTCGGGCTTACGCCTCGACGCTCGCCGGGCCGCGCACATAGACATTGTCGCGCGGCGAAGGGCGCTTTATGCTGCTCAAGCGCCTGGCATCTTCGGGAACGAAATCCCGCCCAGCCGGTCCCCACATCCCTCTCGAAAGGAGGACGATCCATGCCGCTCTATGAGATCGAAACCGACGCGCACATCCTCATCACCTGGGCCGAGAACGAGGACGCCGCCTCGGACGTGGTGCACGACGCTTACCCCCAGGACAAAGTCACGCGCGTCACCAAGCGGCCCCGCAACACGTGGGTGATCTCCAAGAGCGTGCTGGGCATCCGCGAGACCTCCAACGTCTGCACCACCGCCCGCGACTGCCTGGCCAAGGCGGCCGGCGACAAGGTCGATGCCATCCGGCTGTACATGAAAGAG
>JBGQHD010000999.1:0-2240 GCA_041497795.1 Planctomycetia bacterium | reverse complement strand
GCTTGTGTTCCCACGCAGAGCGTGGGAACAAGGGTTGGTTCTCTCTGGTCTCACGGCAACGTCACGATCTTGCGGAATAGCCACTCGCCTAGCAGCAGCACCACCACCAGGGCGAAACACAGCCACGTGCTCCACAGCGGCCGCACTTCGATCTGCGTTTCCATCTGCTGCGGCAGTTGCACGTCGTCCACCAGGCGCGCCGCCTCATCGAGCTCGTAAGTCTTCCCGCCCGGCACCGCCGCGGCCACGGCCTTTTGCAAGGCCACGTTGCGGACGGCCGTGCGTCGCTCGGCGGAGACGTCGCGGACGACGAACTTTGTCTCCGCGTAGCGGCCCGTCACGGGGTCTTTGATCCGCACGCGGTACTCGCCGGGGGCGTCGGCCGAGAGCTTCGTCTCGAACTGCGCCTCGCGGCGGCGGGTGAGCTGCACGGGCAACAACCGCGATTCGCCGGTGGCCGTCCGCTCCGGCAGCATCACCTCGGCCGAGAGCTTGCCGCCGTCGAGCTTGTCATCGGGCAGCGGGTTGTACTCGGCGTCGTAGGCCTCGACGGTGAGCACCACCTTCTCATCGACGCGATATTCCGGCCGGTCGGTGCGGGTGACGAACCGCTTCTGCGTGCCCAGCGCCCGGCGCGAGGCCAGTTGATGGATCATCTGCCCCCAGAATTGGCGGTAATACTTCTCGCCATACATGCGGCGCAGACGCCAAGTCTCGTTGAAGCCGAGGTACACGACGAGCCCGTCGCCGTATTGCCGCACGGCAATCAGCGGCTGCGGCTGGCCGTTGGCGCAGCGGTCTTCCGGATGCACGGCCAGCACCGTGGCCCGGTCGCTGGCCCGCGCGACCGGCTGGTACCAGGGGAGCCGTTCGAGGTTCTTCCAGGCCTTGTCGTTCTCTTCGCCGCCGGCGCCCAGCCGCATGAAGGGATAGCCGCTGGCTTCGGCGCTGAACCGCGGGGTGAACTCCTTCTGGTCGCGCGGCCGCAGGTCGGGATCGACCACCACCGGCAGCATGTCGGCCAGCGGCGTGCCGGCGAGCTGGCCGGGGCCGAACCGCGGGCCGGAGATCACCACCAGCCCGCCGCCGAAGCGGCCCACGAACTCCTTGGTCAGCTCGCAGAACCGCGGGCTGAGGGCCGAGCTGGGCATGTCGCCCAGAAAGATCACGTCGTTGGCGAAGAAGTCGCTCCGCTTGGGCGTGAGCGTCGGCAGGAACAGCTCGTTCTGCTGCCGCACTTTGGGATCGGACGAGCGGAGGAACGTGCGGAAGCCGCGCATGCCGACCAGCTTGTCGCGGTGGAACACCTCCTTGATGAACCGCCATTCCCAAGTCGGCTCGTACTCGACGTACATCAGCCGCATGAAGTCGTCGCGGACCGAGACTTCGCGATCGGCCTTGTTGTTCTGATCGACAATCTCGCCGGGCAGCGGATCGACTTCGGCCGAGAAGATGAACTGACCGGTTTCTTCCGGCGTGTAGGGGAACGGCACTGTGACGATCGAGCCAGTCAGATCGACCGACTTCTGCCCGACGATCTTCATTTCGGCCGTGGCGGGATCAGCGGCGTTATCGACGCGGCGGGCCGTGACCTTCACGTTGACGGCCTTCTCCTCGACGCCCTCCGTTTCGACGGTGACCAGCACTTCGTCGCGCTCGTTCTTGGTCATCCACATCGGCGTATCGAGCCGCACGCGCACGTCTTTGGCGGCCGGGCGGCCGACGCCCACGGCATAGACCGGCACGCCCAGCCGGGCGGCGGCCATGTCGGCCGAAGAGCCGGCGTTCTGGCCGAAATCGCTGATCACCACCAGCCCGGCCAGACTGTTGGTCGCCTGCCGCCGGGCCAGGTCGGTCATCGCCGTGCCCAGCGCGGTGTATTGGCCGCTGGTCGTGAGGTCTTGCGCCGCGCGGCCGGGGTTGCCGGCCCATCGGTCGAAGTCGGGCAGCTCGCGCACGCTCTCATCGAACAAGAACATCTTGAGGCGGAACTTCTCCGAGAGGGCCGTAAGCAGGTTCTGGTCGGCCTTGCCGAGCAGGGCCTGGACGTAGGCTGACCGCGGGTAGTGCACTGAGGCGGGAGACTTGCCGACGGTCTTGGCCGGCGGAGTGGCGCCGGCTGAGCCCGTGGCGCCGGCGACGGCTTGCGCGAGAGCACCCGTCGAGCCGACCGCCTGAGCGAGGCGGCCGCGCTCCGCGTCGCTCCACTCGTCGCGGATCGCCATGCTGTCGGTGCCATC
>JBGQHD010000998.1:0-2246 GCA_041497795.1 Planctomycetia bacterium | reverse complement strand
CTCTTTGTGGGTCAGACCCGGCTCGCGGAAGTGGACCTGGTCGTCGATCACGCCGGGCAGCAGGTGCAGCCCGGCGGCATCCACGACTTCGTCGGCCCGCGCGTGCACGGCCGGATCGATGCGGGCGATCTTGTCGCCGTCGATCAGCACGTTGGTCCGCGACAGCCCTTGTGGGAGGACGACGGTGGCGTTTTTGATGAGCGTCTTCACGTTCGGAATCTCAGAGCAGACCGCCTATGGATCGCCGGCGAGCGACGGCGGCGAAGGTTCGTCCAAGCGAGTGACCTGACCCGATTCGTCCACAGCCACGATCAGCGTAGGCGGCATCCCGAGTGCATCCGTATCCCATGAACATCGAAAGGTCACAACCCATTTTCCCGAGAGCAACTCCACCTCGCGAGGGTCTTCGCTCGCTAAATTGATTCCCGAATCCGCCAAGCGCTCACGGGACAAATGAAGGGCTATGGCGACCGGAGGAACCGTGGGGAAGTGAGCACGAACCCAGTCCTTGGCAGCGCCGATTGCCTGAGATTCGATCATCTCATTCTCCATGAAACCGGCGTGCGCAAACAAAACGGCGTGCGGCCAGGTGGCGCACGCCGTTGTAGTCTTTGCGATGCCCGCGGATCAACTGCCGTTAGATGTCGGAGATCGGCAGATAGCGGTTGGGCGATTGCAGCGTCAACAAGGCCGCCGCCGTGCAGAACGTGCGGGCGGTGATGCAGTGGTGCCCGGTCCAGCTTCCGTCGGCGTTTTGAACCTTGACGATCTTTTCCCGAATGGTCGGATACCAAGTCTGCCAAGCCTCGCCGCGCTTCTGCAACATGCACTCGGTGATCAGGTGGAAGGCGAGATATTCCTCGCCGCCGGCGCTGTAGAAGGCCCGGTCGTCCCCCTTCACCAGGCCCAGCGCGGCCTGGAAGGCCTGCTTGTAGCGGGCGTCGTCTTCCTTCTTCATCGCGTACAGCACGCGGATGCCCGACACGTTCTTGTACAGTTCGTGCATCCAACTGCCGGAGTTGGCGTTCTGGCCGAGCTGCTTGATCAAGGCCTGGGCGGTCTTGTCGGCCGAAGCGCCCACCTTCATGCCGGCCGAGTGCGAGGCCCGCAGGCTAACCCAACCCATCACGGTGCCCAGCATGGGGGCCCAACTCTGGCCTCCCCAGGTGCCGTCTTGCTGCTGCGAGCTGCTGATGATCCGCACCAGCTTGGCCAGGCCGTGCTTGATTTCTTCATTGTCCGGCGAGTCGCCCAGCGCCTCGGCCAAGAACACGGCGGCGAAGAAGTGGTGCGCCAGGTTGCCGATCTTGCCTTGCAGGTTACTGGTGTTGACGCTCTCGATCGTCTTCTCCGGCATGCCTTCCACGGCGGACAGCACGTATTGCAGGATCTTGTCGAGTTCTTTCTTGTGCGGGCCATTGGTCGGCGTGCTGCCGTGCGACATCAGGGCCAAGCCGGTCATCGAAGAGCAGCCCAGGTCGGACGGCGCCCCCAGGTCCATGCCCACGCCGCCGTTGGGCCGCATGGCCTTGAGCAGAAAGGCGACGCCCTTGTCGATGGCCTTGTGGGTCTCGGGGGTGATCTCCTTGTTACCGCCGCTGGCGCGGTTGCCGGCCCCCTCCACGTTCGAGCGATTGGCCGTGCCCCCGATGGTGAGCACGAACAACATGATGCTGGCCAAAGCAGCCAACTTGCCGGTCGTCTTCATCGCCATTCTCCTAGGTTGCTGACGAGGCGGTTGCTGACGAGGCTATCGTCACCTGCCTCGCAATCATACCGCATTGCCAGAGCTGGAACAATCTTCGCCGCGGTTTCTTGCCGAAGTCAGCCAGCGGCGGCTAGCAGCGAGGCAATGCTAGCACCCAGCACCCGGGTAGCTGGCAGGCATCGAGAGGCATCTATTATCACGAGGTCGTATGCCGAACTCCATGTGCGCAACGCCTGCGCAAGCACCGGTGGATATTTGTCGCCCGAGCACGGCAAAAGGTTCCAACCCGGCCAAGCCTGTGCCGCGATACTGTGGCTAGCGTCGCTGCAATGGTATCATGTTGGCCGATGTTGCTGCGATGAAAGGCTTTGCACGTGCCGTCGCGCAACGTGTGCGGAGGTGTCACACGCTTTTGTCCCTCCCCGTCCCCGCACTCGCCGATGACCCCACCCACACGCCCTGCACCCCTTCTTGCCTGGCTTTGCCTCGCCGTGCTTGGACCTGGGGCCGAGTCGGTGGACGCCGCGCCCGTTGATTT
>JBGQHD010000997.1:0-2249 GCA_041497795.1 Planctomycetia bacterium | reverse complement strand
TCCGGCGAGAAGCTCGGCGGCGAGCCGGCGATCCAGGCCAGCTTGCCGGCGATCGCCCCCCAAGCGGTTTCCACCGTGTGCGGCTGGCGCTCAAGCTTGTGCCGGCTGACCGGCCAGCGGCGAATGCCAAGCGTGCTGGTCTCGCGGAAGATGATCTTTTCGAGCTTGGGGATAGCGGCCGCCTGGCAGAGCACGGTGAGCGTGACGCCGGGGCGGTTCTTCTTCATCTGGATGGCGGTGGTGTAGACATCCAGCGCCCCGGCCTCGAGCAGCTTGGTGGTGCAGTGGCCGATCAGCTCGCCCTGCACGTCGTCGAGGTTCGTCTCCAGCACCCAGACCACGTCCGACGCCATGTGGCCGTCGGCCTCGCCGACGAACAGCCGCAGCAGATTGGCTTGCTCGGCCATGTCGCGCGTGCCGGCGCCGTAGCCGATCTGGCTCACACGCATGCTCGGCAGCGGGCCGTATTCATCGACCACCGTGGCCAGGATCGCCGCGCCGGTCGGCGTGGTCAGCTCGGCCTGAACGCTCGACTCTTGCAGCGGAATGCCCTTCAGCAGCTCGCCGGTGGCCGGGGCGGGAATGCTCACGCGGCCGTGGGCGATCGTGATCGTGCCGCAGCCGGTCGAGACGGGCGAGGCCACGATGCGGTCCACGCCCAGCAAATCCAGCCCGATGGCGGCCCCGCAGATATCCGCGATGGAATCGACCGCGCCGACCTCGTGGAAGTGCACCTTGCGGATGGTGGTGCCGTGGACCTTGGCCTCGGCCTCACCCAGGCGCGTGAAGATACGCTTGGCCAGGTCCTTTTGCCGGTCGGAGAGCCGGCTGGCGTCGATCATGTCCGTGATGTGGTGCAGATGCCGATGGGCCTGCTCCGGCTCGTGCTCCACGGCGATGTGCGTGCCACGGAAGCCGTGGCGCTTAACGTCTGAGGGCGCCAGCCGCACCGGCTTCATGCCCAGCGAGTCGATGCCGGCCTGAATGGCGGCCAAATCGACGCCCGCATCGACCAAGGCCCCCAGCGTCATGTCGCCGCTGATGCCGCTGATACAATCGAGGTAGGCGATCTTCATTCGTTCTCCGGTCGCTCAGTATGAACTACTTTCGCGTGAACAACCTCGCGCCGCGGTCACTCTTGTTCCCTGATCTTGATCAGATACGAGCGGAGCAGTTCCTCTTCCTCATCCGAACCGAGGCCGAATTTAGAGCGGTTGGCATCCACATAGTCGGCGATCCGCTTGACAAGGTCGAGGAGGTCGCGTGGCAAACCCCACTCTGCCTGAACGGAGAGAGAGCACAATAGGCTGTGTGCAAACCAGTCGCCGGTCGATTCGTCGCACTGCAGATGCTGAAGCGCTGGAGGAAGGTAGTACCCAAGGCCCCCTTCGGCCATCCACATGAAATCCTCGGCACCGTGACTCTCTCGGAACAGCGCCCTTGCTTGGGGCTGGTCCTTGCCGAGAAAGTTCTTCAGCACGCAGGCTTCATCGAGTCCATATTCATCAAGTCCAACCGGCAGTGGACCGACCAATGCGGTTGCGTCAGGCGGGGGCATGGGGTCACCGATTGCCTTTGGAGCCGTGTCGCAGCAGTCCCTTCTGGCCCAGTCTGGACTACTCGTCGCCGAATTCGACTTTCTCATAGATCGCACGGATCGCCACGCGGCAGCCGACCGAGGGCAGATCGACAACGTCGCTGAGGCGACTGTATTCCGAGTATCGCCAAGCGTTGGCGGATTCACGCACGTAGTGTTCGACCAAACGCTTCCTTTCGGCGATCAACAAGAACTCTTTGAGAGAAGGGATGCGACGATAGTGCCAGAACTTGTCGCCCCGGTCATAGGCCTCGGTCTTTGCGGAGACAACTTCCGCGATCACGATTGGCTCAAGTAGCGTGTCGTCCTCGTCGTCCTCGCTTGGCAAGTCTTGGTGCGTCACGAGCAGATCGGGATAAGTGTAGAGGCCCGTCGCCTGCACTTTGATTCGCATCCGCGAAATGAGCACGATGAGCGGGCGCTCCCGCAACTGCTCCCATAGCTCTCCGAGCGTACTGGAGACGATGCAGTTATGCGGCTCGTTGGCGCCGCTGACGTCCCGCATCCTACCGCGATAGTACTCGTTCTTTGTCTCGAGGTTTCGCTCGAGGGCGAGGTACTCGGCCGGAGTATAAGTCTTCTCGTAGTCCGCAGGATCTAGGTACCGCTTTACGTCGGCGTCCATAATCGTTGCTCCCCCCTCTCCTACACC
>JBGQHD010000996.1:0-2255 GCA_041497795.1 Planctomycetia bacterium | reverse complement strand
TGCTCTTTGCTGATCGGGATTTTCAGCCAGATGGACTGGGCCGACTCCCACAGCCGGTCGAGATGTTCGGCCAGGCGAAACACCTTGCCGCCGTAGCTGCGGATGCCCTCGAACACGCCGTCGCCGTAGAGCAGGCCGTGATCGTAGACGCTGATCTTGGCGTCTTCTTTGTCGTAGAGACGGCCGTTGATGTGGACTTTGAGCGACATGGGAGGTGAATGCGGAATTCGGATTTCGGAATGCGGAATTGCGGAGGTGGAATCTGGTTTATTCCGCATTCCGAATTCCGCATTCCGCATTGGCGGCGGCCAGCCGCCCGTCCACCAGCCGCAGCACGCGGTCGGCTTGCGCGGCGATGGCTGGGTCGTGCGTGACCATGACTATAGTGAGCTGGTGCTGGGCGTTCAAGTTGCGCAGCAGCTCCAGGATGTCGCGGCCGGTCTCGGTGTCGAGGTTGCCGGTCGGCTCGTCGGCCAACAGCACTTGCGGCCGATTGATGAGCGCCCGGGCGATGGCCGCCCGCTGCATCTCGCCCCCGGAAAGCTGCCGCGGCTTGTGCTTCAGGCGATGGCTCAGGCCGACCATCGCAATCAGTTGCTTGGCGGCCAGCACGTGCTGCCGGCGGCGGAGGTAGTACCGCACCACCCCCTCGGTGATCATCACCGGTGCGAGCACGTTCTCCAGCATCGTCAGCTCGGGCAGCAGGTGATAGAACTGGAAAATCATGCCAAGCTGCCGATTGCGGAAGGCGTCGCGCCGCGGTGCCGAGAGGTTATCGATCCGCCCGCCGGCGAACCATACCTCGCCCTCATCGGGCCGGTCCAGCGTGCCCAGCAGGTGCAAGAGCGTGCTCTTGCCCGAGCCGCTCTGGCCGATGATGGCCAGGAACTCGCCGGGCCGCACGTCGAGCGAGACGTCGGAGAGCACCGGGATGCGGTGGCTGCCGAGGTGATAGACTTTCTTAAGGCCGACAGCGCGGAGGGAAGCGCCCCCCCCCGTCGTTGTAGGACGGAATTTCAATCCGTCCGTCAACTTGGAGCGAGCGTGCCATCGGCGGCATGGACTCGGACGGAATGGAATTCCGTCCCACGAGAGCTGGCGAAATGGCCTCGGGGACGGACGGATTGGAAATCCGTCCTACTTTTCCTGCGGATGCAACCCTACTCATATCTCAGCGCCTCCACGGGTCGGAACCGGGCCGCTCGGCAGGCCGGCAGCACGCTGGCGCACACCGCGATCAGCAGAGCACCCACCACGATCCAGCCGACGGTCAGCGGATCGACGTTGGTCGGGATTCGGTAGAAGTAATAGATTTCCGGGTCGAACACGTCGTGCCCGGTGACGCGGCCGAGCCAGTCGGCGATCTGGTTGATGTGCCGCACGAACAAGAGGCCGATGGCCAGCCCGGCCCCGGCCCCCACGATTCCCAGCGACAGCCCGTAGCTGAGGAAGATGCCGGCGATGCCGCCGCTGGAGGCCCCCAGCGACTTGAGGATGCCGATATCCTTGGTCTTCTCCACCACGATCATGAAGAAGATCGCCAGGATGCCGAAGCCGGCCACGGCGATGATCAGAAAGAGCAGCACGTTGAGGATCAGCGTCTCCATCTGCACGGCGGCCAGCAGCGGGCCTTGCTTGTCGCGCCAGGTCTGGATGTTGTACATCCGGTCGTCGAACGCGCCGCGGAGCAGGTCGCGGACCTTCTCGCCGTCGCGCTCGTCCTTGAGCTTGATCTGGATCGACGTCACGAACCGCTCGCCGGTCTGCGGCTCGATCATGCCCCGCAGATCTTGCAGCTTCTCGATCGGCACGAACACGAACGCCCCGTCGTACTCGCTCATCTTGCTCTCGTAGAAATCGACGATGGTGAACGTCTCGCTGGCCGCCTTGGGGGGCGTGCCGGCCGTGGGCATGGTCAATTGCACGTCGTCGCCCGGCAGCAGCAGGAAGTGCTCCTCCTTGGTGACGTGCTTGGGGCGGTAGCTGGCCAGGGCGATGCCCAGCACGCAGCCGGTGTGCTGCTGCTTCTCCGGATCGAAGACGGACGCTCTTTCGACGCCGGGCACGTCGAACGGATTGCTGGGCACGCTGGCGGCGGCGGGCGACTGGCGGATTTCGATGGCCCCGTCCTCCTTCACCTCCACCTTGGCCGCAACGTTAGCCGTTGTGCGTTGGCTCAGGCTGAGCATTTCTTGCAGGGCCGCTTCGAGCGCGCGGCGCGCCTCGGGCGAAACCGCGGCGGGCAACCGGGCCTG
>JBGQHD010000995.1:0-2256 GCA_041497795.1 Planctomycetia bacterium | reverse complement strand
TGTGTTGGTCCCACCCGGTATGTTTCAAGAAGCCCTTGATTCTCGGCAAACAATCCCGCACGATAATCACGGCGGGGCTCCTTCCTCCTGGCTTGTTACCGCCACCTGCTCGCCGGCGTCTAAGAGATCGAGACCTTCGACCGCGCTCGCCGAACTTGGACGATGCCAGGGCGAATGAGGCCAATGTCCTGCGGCCGAAGCCCAAGGCCGATCCGAAAACCAAGTGACCGGCTCAGGATGACAACATCGCCACCGTTTTCCCTGGTCTCCTTCGAGGATCTGATCATGAAATCATCGGCATTGCGGGCTGCTGGTCTCACCCTCCTGGCCGCGCTTTGCGTTGTGCTGCTTGGCGGCGTGCAGTCCGCGCGCAGTGAAGACAAAGTCTTCTCCGGCCCGCAGGTGGGCGAGAAGCTCTCGTCCTTCAAAGCCCTCGGCGTGTTCGACGACCAGGCCGGCAAGGAGCTGGATCTGGTGAAAGAGGCCGACGGCAAGCCGCTGGTGGTCGTCTTCGTGCACGAGTTCAACCGGCCGTCGCTGGCCACCATTCGCACGGTGATGGGCTATGCGGCCCCCAAGGCCAAGGAGGGCAAGCTGGTGGCCGGCGTGGTGATGCTCACCGCCGACACGACGGCCATGGAGGAGCGGCTCAAGCTCGCCCGGCAGGCGCTGCCCAAGGACGTGCCGATCGCGATCTCGCCCGACGGCCTGGAAGGGCCGGGGGCCTACGGCCTCAACCGCAAGATGACGCTCACCGTGCTGGTGGCCAAGGAGAACAAGGTGACGGCCAACTTCGCGCTGGTCCAGCCCAGCGTGCAGGCCGATGCCCCCAAGATCGCCGCGGCGATTGCCGACGCGCTGGGCGTCAAGCCGCCGACGGCCAAAGAGCTGGGCGTGGAGGACGCCGCCAAGACCGGCCGGCCAAAGGCCAAGACCGCCGCCGGCCAGGACCCCAATCTCGCGCCGCTGCTGCGGGCCGTGATCCGCAAGGATGCCAGCAAGGAGGACGTGGACGAGGCGGCCAAGAAGGTGGTCGAATACATTGAAAAAAACCGCGCAGCCGCCGCCCAAGTTGGCCAAATCGCCAAGCGGATCGTAGACTCCGGCAACCTGGAAAACTACGGCACCAAGGAGGCGCAGGAATACATCCGCGCTTGGTCGAAGAAATACGGCGAAAAGAAATAGTCCACTGTACGGAATCCGTCAGCGAGAACGAATCCAACGCCGCATCATTCGTTTAGCCGCGAGCCGCCGGCGAGCCGGCCAGTCAACGACCATTAGCGACATGTTGCCCGCCACGCTCTGCATCGCGATCGTCGTCAGCGCCCCCGGCGTCGATTTCGATACCCAGGTCATGCCGGTGCTCACCAAGGCCGGCTGCAATGCCGGCGCGTGCCACGGCGCGGCCAGCGGCCGCGGCAGCTTCAAGCTCTCGCTCTACGGCGGCGATCCGGCGGCCGACTACACGGCCATCGTCCACCAGCTCGAAGGGCGGCGCATCAATCTGGCTCGGCCGTCGGCGAGTTTATTGTTGGCCAAGCCGACGGAGCGGCTGGAACACGGCGGCGGTCGGCTGCTCGAGGCCGATAGCCCGGGCGCGCGGCTCATCGAGACCTGGATTGCGCAGGGCGCCGAGCGGCGCAAGGTGCACTCACTGGCTCGGCTCGAAGTGTCGCCGTCCCAAGCGATCTTGGAGCGCACCGGCGCCGACGCGCGCCTCTCCTCCACCGCGCATTTCACGGATGGAACGACAGTCGACGCCACCGCGTGGACGGTCTTCACCGCCGAAGACCCCGCTGCCGTAAAGATCGACGAAGACGGCCAGCGCGCCACGGCCCGCGTGCTGCGCCGCGGCCAGCACACCGTCATTGCCCGCTTCCTCGACCGCGTCGTGCCGCTGCGGCTGATCGTGCCGCTGGCCGACGCGCCGGTGGACCTCTCCCAGGCGCCGCGGCAGAACTTCATCGACGACCATGTCCTAGCGATGCTGGGCACGCTGCGGATCAAGCCCTCGCCGCCGGCCGACGATGCGGAGTTCCTGCGCCGCCTGCGCCTCGATCTGACAGGGCGCTTGCCCTCTCCCGACGAAGTGCGCGAATTCGCGGCTGATCGTCGGCCCAGCAAACGCGAGGAGCTTGTCGATCGCCTGCTGCGGTCCGAGGAGTTCGTCGAATACTGGACTTACAAGTTCGCCAAGCTGCTCCGCGTGCAGGCGCCGGGCAACGAACGGCCGGCGGGGGCCGCCTATCATGCCTG
>JBGQHD010000994.1:0-2258 GCA_041497795.1 Planctomycetia bacterium | reverse complement strand
GTTCCGCTCGACCATGCCCCCTTCCATCAGCGTGGGGCCGACGTAGATGGCCAGCCGCGAAAGCGAGGCGTCCGGCGGCAGCGGGAAGAAGAACGTCCCCTCCATCCGCCACGGCTGGTGATTGAAATACGTCTGGTCGATGGTCGTGCGGGCAAAGCCGTCTTCGATGTGCACGTCGATGTGATACTTGCGGAGGCTGAGCGACGCTTCCTGCCCCGCGGGGCCTTTGGCCACCAGCGACCCGCCGGCATATTGGCTGAGGGGCACGAGTGCGCCGGCGGACGAGGCGATCAGGTCCTTTGCCCAATCGAGGCTGTGCGAGAGGCGCGGCGCGGTGACGGGCTGCTCTTGCGTTGCGGCCAGCCGCTCCCCGGCGGCCACCACGTTCTGCGGGCCGCCGGCCTGAACCTTGCCCTGGGTGACAAGGAGGTCGGTCCCTTTCTCGGCGACCTTGACGGCAAACTTCGTGCCCAGGGCGGTCAACTCACGGTGCGGGGTCCGCACCACGAAACGCTGCTCGGGTGAGCTGATGTTCCCCGAGTCCGTCGCGTCGCTCTTCGCCGTGCCCGTGACTGTGGGGGCGGGCCGAACCTCGACAAACGCTTGCCCCGTGAGGAGACGCACCTGCCGCGGCCCCTCGACGGCGACGGACGTGTTGCGATCGAGGTGCAACAGCGATCCGTCGGGCAGCGCCACGCGGCGCTGCGCGGACGCCGTAGAGATCGTCTCGCCAATCTTGGCGACTTTGGCCTTGGGGGGCGCGGCCGCCAAACGGGCGGTGATCCCGCTGCGAACCCGTTGCGAAGATGTCTGTGAAGATGTCTGCGAAGACGTCGTGGCCAGTGCGGCGATGCTGGCTGCCGATGCCGCCGACTCGCGGACGTCCTTGGTCGGCGTGGCCGCATCCACCGCGACAAAGGGAGTGCCCCGGTGCCAGACGACGTCGCCGTCTCGCACGAAGACCGGCTCGGGCATCTCGCGCGGCCGGTTCACCAGGGCGATCGTGCCGACCAGCACCAGGATCGCGGCGGCCCAGCCCAGCAGAATTTGCCAGGGCCGCAGGGCGAGGATCTCGCCGTTGGCCAACAACGTAGCGCGCGTGGGAGCTTCGGCCGCTGCTTCGCGCCGCGCCACTGCCGCCGCAGCGACGGCATGCTCGACGCGGGCCACGAAGTCGGCGGCCGGCGTTTCGGGCTGATACACACGGCTCAGCAGACGCTCGATGTTTGCATCGCCGATGGCGTTGGCGCTGCCAATGGTCTCGTCGCCGACTGTCTGACCGGGCTGCGAGGGAAAATCTTCGGGTCGCATGGTGTCAACTCCGCTCGATGCGGGATGGTGGTCGCCCCGGCGATGCCATCGCCGGCTTTACAGGGCGCCGGCTTTACATGACGTTCGGTTCCAGGTCCCAGTTCCCCACGAGTGCCAGGAACGTCTTGCGGAACGCCTCGCGTGCCCGCGTGAGCTGGGACTCGACGGTTTTCTCGGTGGTCGAGAGCGCGGCGGCGATGTCTCGCACGCTCAGTCCGCGCACGTACTTGGCCTCGAGCGCCTCCCGGTAGTGTGCGGGAAGCTGCGACATGGTGGCGTTGACCATTTCGCGCGTTTCTTGCCGCTCGAGCACCTCGTCGGGCAGCGGCTGCGATTCGAGCCGGGCGTAGACGGCCGTCAGCTCGGCGTCGATCCGCAGCCAGCAGGCCTCGAGGCTCGCCCCGACCCGCTCCGCCGCGAGCACGCGATGAATCTCGTTCCGCGCCAGCCCGATGAGCCAGGGGAAGATGTTCCCCTGCGCCCGCGCCGGCTCATAGCGGTCCAAGTCGCGAATGGCGCGGACCAACGTTTCCTGCACGACCTCTTCGCACAGTTCGCGGCGCCGCGCCAGGCGGTAGTAGCAGAACCGGTAGAGCGGCTGCAAAGCCGACGAGGCCAGAGCGGCGAGCGCCGCCGTGTCGCCCGCCAGGGCGGCGTCGTGCCACGAGGCATCAAAGGAATCTGGCACTTCCCGGCCTCCCGTGGGGGTCCCGCGCAATGCCATGTCCGGAGGTCTTCGGCAGAAAGTAGCCATCTCGCTCCGCGAGATGAACTCCGTCTCGCGGAGCGAGACGGCTACTTTGCCGCCTAGGCTGAACGATGCACTGCCGTCTTAGCCTAAGACCCTATGTTGGGGAAGCGGCCGGTTCCTTTGCAAGAATTCTGTGGAACTCCGCCTCGTCCGCCGATGCCGCGCAAGCGACCTGCGCTGGATTGGAGTCCCGGCG
>JBGQHD010000993.1:0-2261 GCA_041497795.1 Planctomycetia bacterium | reverse complement strand
GGTGCTGATCGCGCAGCCCTTGGATCGTGCGGCCGTTCAGGCACAGGGCGGTGAGCGAGCCCTGGAAATCGAGATCGACCAGCATTACGTCGCGGGTCAGGCTGGCCATCGTGGCGCCCAGGTTGGCGGCGATCGTCGTCTTGCCGACGCCCCCCTTGAGGTTCATCAGGCAAATGATCGGCGCCTTGCGCGGCTCGAGCGGGCGAAACCGCGGGGCCTGGCCATTCCTTCCGTCAGCATGTTTGACCGGCTGCTCCCACATGCGGCCTTCGCTGTCGAGCACGCGCCGCTCGCGCTCGGTGTAATGCCCCACCTGCTCGCGGGTTTGCTCCAAGTCTCTCGCCAGGGTGCCGTGCTGCTGGCGGAGGTTATCGTTATCGGCCTGGCGGTTCTTGAGGTCGATCAGCAGGCGCTCCGACTCGCGCTCGGCCATCCGCAGGGCCTTCTTCGACGCGACCTTCCTGGGACCGATCCAGATAGCCCACAACATCCAGGGGGCTGCCACGCCCACCACGAAGGCGATGACCACCACCGCGATGAAGGGGTTGATCTCGCTGAAGAAATCGAAGAACGCCAGCACTTGCGGCAGGTCGGTCATGGCGGTTCAAGCGATGGGATGACGAGCGAAAAGCGATGCGCCAAGGGAATTCGGAATGCGGAATTCGGAATGCGGAACGGTTGAGCCTGCCGCGCGCGGATCGTTCGTCATTCCGCATTCCGCATTCCCTGTCCGCGCCTTGCCGTCGCTGGTGTTGATTCTATACGCCGTGGCGGCGGGCGTCGAGCCGGCGCTGGGGCAGGTCGCCATGCGCCGGCGCCTGTACTGACACTAACCCGACGCGCAAGCGAGGGAGCGGCGTGAGAAGCCTCGGCGTCGCGCGGCGGCTCTCCCTCGCTGGCGCGTCGGGTTTGTGTCTAAGCGGCGCCGCGTAAGAATCCGCGTAATCCGACATCTTGTGCAAAGCTGGGCAGAGTCTACCGGCGCGATTGGGCAAATTGATCCGACGCCAGCACGCGCGCCGATCTACGCTCTTGACGCCGCGAACGTCTGCTTCGACGCTAGCGGCGACAGCACGATTCCCGCAACGCTCGTGCCGCATCTGCTCCGGTGCCCAGTATGCTCCATGTGATTTTGAGCCGGCAGAGTTTCACCAGGTGGTGGGCCGCGTCGGTCGCGATTGCGCTCGTCCTGGCGGCGTCAGCGACGAGGGCTTCCGAGGAACGGCGTACCGCCCAAGTCAGGGCCGTGGCCCGGGCCCAGGGATCGGTGGTCAACATTCGCGGCGAGAAGACGGCCACCACCGACGGCGGCGACCGCAGCGACCGCAGCCTTCCCGCGCCCGAGGTCGGCCGGCGGGTGAACGGCATGGGCAGCGGCGTCATCATCGACCCCCGCGGCTACGTGCTCACGAATTTCCACGTCGTGGACGGCGTGCGGAAGATCAGCGTCACGCTCTGCGACGGCCAGTCGTACACCGCCCGGATCATCGCCCAGGACGAAATGGGCGACCTGGCGATCATCAAGATCGACGATGCCGGCGATCTGCCGGTGATCGACATCGGCAGCTCCAGCGACCTGATGCTGGCCGAGCCGGTGATCGCCGTGGGCAATCCCTACGGCTACGAGCATACGGTCACCCGCGGCATCGTCAGCCAGCTTCGCCGCACCGTGCAGGTGACCGACGCGCTGGTGTATGAAGACCTGATCCAGACCGACACCAGCATCAACCCGGGCAACTCGGGCGGCCCGCTGCTGAACGCCGACGGCCAGTGCATCGGCATCGTGGTGGCGGTGCGGGCCGGGGCGCAGGGCATCGCCTTTGCCATCCCCATCGACAAGGCGATGGAGTCGGCGGCGGCGATGCTGGCCGACCGGCAGGTGCGGGTCTGGCACGGCGCGGCCTTCAAAGACGACACGAGCGACGCCGACGCGCCGCGGCTGGTGGTGAAAGCCGTCGAGGAATCGAGCCCGGCCGACCACACCGGCCTGGTCCCCGGCGACGTGGTGACCTCGATCGCCGGCAACAAGGTCTGCCGGCGGCTGGATATCGAGCGGGCACTGATCGGCCGCAAGACGGACGAGGAGCTGGCGCTAACCGTGCGCCGCGGCGGCAAGCTGCAAGAGCTGAAGCTGCGGCTGGCCGAGCCGTCGGCCAAGGAAACGCCCGTGGCCGACGATGCGGTGTGGCAGACCTTGGGGCTGCGGCTGGAATCGGTCTCGGCCGAGGCCTTCAAGAAGTACAACACCCGCTATCGCGGCG
>JBGQHD010000992.1:0-2273 GCA_041497795.1 Planctomycetia bacterium | reverse complement strand
GTTCACGTCAGCGACGTGATGTGGGGGTTGGACGATGGCACATCCAAAGTGAACGGGACGGCGCCGCAAGCATTCAGCAGCCGGCACCCCCGGGGCACACACTTCGGCTTTTGCGATGGCAGCGTCCGATTCATCTCGGAGAAGGCCGACCCCAGCGTCATCCGTTGGCTGGCTGGCCGCAATGACGGCATGATCGTGAACGACGATCCGTGAGAGCTTTGGGCGTCGTAATCCATCGCTTCTGCCGCGAGCCTACGGCTTGGGCTCAACACGCCAAGCGGCATGTAGCGGCCGCGTCGCGCGACGGGGCGGCACTCGTCAGCACCGCGCGGGCGCATCTCTTCCGTTTATGTCACAAAAAACACCTGTCCGGACGTGTCACTCGGCGAAGTAAACTGCCGATTCGCCGTAGCAGGGCCAGGGCGCTGAGACTGCGCCTTTCCGGCGGCGGTCTTCGCGCTACTACCCCGGCCGCGCCACCGCCGCGGGGGCGGATTTGGACGAAGCGGTTTTTGGTGCCCAAATCCAGTCGCGCTGGAAAGATCCTAAAGCGGCGACAAGTCGCCGCACTCCCAAGGAGGCTCAGCCACCTGCCGGCCGCCCGCGCACGACGAGGTCGGCCGACGCGCCATTGGATAAACTGAAAGTTGTTGCGCGGGTGCCCGAGCGCCTATCGCGGGGACCGGGACGCTTCGGCGAGAGCTGCTGGGGTGACACCGTCGCGGCGTCGATCCGCTTGGCGGTTGACAGCGGCGCGCCGCCCGGCTACTTGAATGGCGGCGAAGACCACACGCGGAGCGCAAACGAAAACCGCGGACCGTAAACGATGAGCATCTTGCATTGCACGTTGGCCACTCGAGACGCGCGGCGCAGCAGTGCGTTCTTTGCCGCGGCGCTCGGCTGGCGGCCGATCGAGCGGCCCGCCAATGCGCCGGTCGCTGCCGCTTGGCTGGAGATCTGCCCGGGACAAGAGCTGCACCTGGTCGAGGTGCCGGATTTCTCGCCGTCCCCCTTCGAGCAAGAATACGGCCGGCACATCGCCATCTCGCACCCAGCCGCCGATTTTGCCGACCTGAAGGGACGATTGCTGCGCCACGGCGCGGAGGTCATCGCCGCGGACCGCCCGACGCCCTTCGCGCGATTCTTCTTCCGAGACCCCAATGGATACGTGTTCGAGGTCGTCGATTCCACGTGGGAGCACCGCCATGGATGACCAGGCGAAGGCGGCGCAAGGAGTCGTTCACCGTCGCCAGCTCTTGCGGATCGGCAGCTTGGGATGCTTGGGCTTGAACCTGCCGTGGCTCTGGCGGGCCGAGGAGGCCCGCGCGAAAGGGCCTCCGGCCGGGCGCTTACCTGCCTCGCGCGCGGGGGGCACCGCTAAGTCATGCATCGTGATCTTCTACTATGGCGGTCCGTGTCACCTGGACACGTGGGACCTGAAGCCCCGCGCGCCGCTGGAAGTGCGGGGCGAGTTCCGGCCGATCGCCAGCCGCGTGACCGGCATCCAGGTCAGCGAGCACCTGCCTCGGTCGGCCCGGGTGACCGACAAGCTGGCGATTGTGCGCAGCCTCTATCACCCGATGCGCAATCACAACGCCGCGGTCGTCGAGGCGCTGTGCGGCCGGACGCCGGCCAAGGGCGATCTGGAGCTGCTGGCCGACGACCCCAACAGTTTCCCCTGTTATGGGTCGGCACTGAGCTATCTTTCGCCCGCCGCGCGCGGCGTGCCCACCCACGTGGCGTTGCCGCACGTGATGTACAACGTGGTCGTGCTGGCGGGCCAAAACGCCGGCTTTTTGGGGGCCGCGCACGATCCCTTCCAGGTGACTCGCGATCCCAACGATCCCAACTTCCGCGTGGGTGAGCTGGAGTTACCGGCCGAGCTGCCGACCGCCCGGCTGGAGCATCGCCGGTCTCTCCTGTCGCTCGTCAACGCGCAGAGCCAGCAGGCGCATCACCTGGCCGAACAAGGACAGATGAACGTCTATCAAGAGCGGGCGTTCGATCTGCTGCGCGGCGAAAAGGTGCGGCGGGCCTTCGAGCTTTCGAAGGAGAAGGCCGCGCTCCGGGATCGCTACGGCCGAAACACGCTGGGCCAGAGCCTGCTGCTGGCCCGGCGGCTCGTCGAGGCGGGCGTCCGCTTGGTGAACGTCAACGACAAGATCAGCAACGGCCAACTGGCCAACTGGGACAGCCACGAGAACAACTTCGGGCGGCTCAAGAACGACCTGCTGCCGCCGGCCGATCAGGCGTTCTCCGCCTTGATCGAAGAC
>JBGQHD010000991.1:0-2275 GCA_041497795.1 Planctomycetia bacterium | reverse complement strand
GGCGCCGGCCAGCAGATCGACGACGCCGGAGCGAAGCAGCGGGTTCCGCTCGTGGTCACCAAGGCCGAGAAGAAAAAGGAATGGCGGGCCGTGCTCTATTCCAACGGCGTGGTCAAGACCGGCAAGTTCAGCGAGCCGGGCGCGCTGACGACTGGCTCCGGCCCGTTCGATTTCCTCCCACTCGGCATCGCCCTATCGTTCTTCTTTCAATGGGCATTCGCCGGCATGGGGTCGCCGGCGAGCATGGTCCGCGTGATGGCCTGCCGCGACACGGCCACCGTGCGACGGTCGATCTTCCTGCTGGGAAGCTACAACATGTTCATTTACATCCCTCTGATCCTGATCTGCATCTGCGCACACTCCGTCCTGCCGGACCTGGGGCCGAACGAGTCTGACGAGATCATTCCCCAACTGGCCCTGCTGACGACCAGCGGCTTCTGGGGCGGATCGATCGTGTCGGGTTTGATCCTGGCGGCGCCCTTTGGGGCCGTCATGGCCACGGTCAGCTCGTACCTGGTGGTGATCGCCTCGGGCGTGGTGCGCGACGTGTACCAGCGGTTCCTGAATCCTGAGGCCCAGCCCCACGAACTGAAGCGGCTGTCGTACCTCGTGATGGTGGTCGTGGGGGCGATTGGCCTGGCGGCGAACATCCAGCCCATCGACTACCTGCAAAAGATCGTGGTGTTCAGCGGCACTTGCGGGGCGGTGACGTTCGTGGCGCCCGCGGTCATGGCGGCCTATTGGCGGCGGGCCACGGCGGCCGGCGCCATGTGGGCGATGCTCAGCGGCGTGGGAGTCACCGTTGCCTTTTACGCGGCCGGGCTGGTGCTGAAGCACGAATTCAAGCCCTACGCACTGCTGAGCATCGACCCGATCATCTGGGGAATGGGCGTGTCGCTGCTGATGGGCGTGGTGGTCAGCCTGTGCACCGCGCGGCCGGATGCCGACCTCATTGCTAGGATGTTCGACGCGCGGCCGTCACCGCCGCCCGCAACCGACGCGCGACTGTCGCCGGAGCCAACCGCCTGAGGAACGCGGAGGGCGCGCACAGCGCGGCGGAGAACTGCACCTGGCGAGTGCCATCGCGCGCACCCGTCTCCGTTTGCAGCGATGCGTGGCGTCACGCACTCAGCTCGATTTCGGTCAGCGTCTAGAGCGGCGCTTGAGAACAACAGAGGGTGCCGCCGAGACGGCGGCCCGGGATGCGACGGCTACCGCATTCCCATTCGCGGGGGCATCATCGTGCGGCCCGGCGTCATGCGGCGGGCGCGGCGTTCGGCACGCAGACGAGCCCGGCGCTTCGATTCGCTGGGCTTCTCGTAATATTCTTTCCGCCGCATCTCTTTCTTGATGCCGCTACGTTCCACCAACTTGCGAAACCGCCTCACGGCCTCCTGGATTGATTCTTTATCCCGCAACGTCAGCCTAACCACGCGTCCTCCTATTCTGGGGGGCAAAGGGAAAGGTCCGAGATTCACGAAAGCAGTCTTCTTCCTATCGGTCGAATCGATGAGTATAACCATTGCCGGCCAGCGAAGTCTAGACCGCGTAAGGGATAGCGACGCTGGCGCCTGTGCCGGATCTGCGGTTTTGCCGCCCAAGAAGCCCGGCTTCTTTGGAGAAGCCGGGCTTCTGATGGCCGTGCCGGATTTGCCGTGCCCATGACTGACGCCCCCCAGCTCGACATACTGGTCTGCGCGCCACACCCCGACGACGCCGAGCTGGGCATGGCCGGCGCCATCCTCCGCTTCAAGGAGGAAGGGCTCCGCGTCGGCGTACTGGACCTGACCGACGGAGAGCCGACGCCCCACGGCGACCGAGAGACGCGGGCGAAGGAGACCGCCGCAGCGACGGCAATTCTCGGGCTTGACTGGCGCGGCAATCTGGGCCTGCCCAATCGCAGCCTGGAACACACGCTCGAGGCCCGGCGGCAGCTTGCCGGCGTGATCCGTCGGTTGCGGCCGCGATGGCTGTTCGCCCCCTATTGGGTGGATGCCCATCCCGACCATGTGGCGGCCGTCGAGCTGATCGAGGCGGCCCGCTTCTGGGCGAAGCTCTCCAAGAGCGACCTGGCGGGCCAGCCGCATCATCCCGAGCGCATCTTTCACTACTTCTGCGTCCACCTGCGGCAGGTCGTGCCGCCGGCGTTTGTGCTGGATATCAGCCCGTATTGGGAGCGAAAGCTGGCGGCCCTGCGGTGCTATGCAAGCCAGTTCATGGCCGGTCACGTGGAAGAGTCTCTCCGAGACTCGACTTCGCGTCTCGGAGAGACGCG
>JBGQHD010000990.1:0-2283 GCA_041497795.1 Planctomycetia bacterium | reverse complement strand
CGTTCCAGCAGCGCCGGTTTCTGATTGGTGAACGGAACCACGACCTGCACGTCTTTGGGCAGCTCTTGCAGCTCCCAGGCTTGCCGTATCCAAAATGCGTCCCAGGAAAGTGGCTCCTTGAGCCTGCCGAAGTAGGCCAGCATCGGATGACCCGTCGGCGCGGGATTCAAATAGACGCGATTGCTTCCATCCGGCGATTCGCGCCATACGACGGTTGCCGACAGCTTGGCGGGCAACAGCGCCTGCGCCGCCGGCTCGTTGAACGACTCCGCCTCGGCGTTGCGGCCCAGGAAGATCGCCACGCTGCCGCCGGCCTTGGCGTAGGCGGCAAGCTGCTCCCACACGGCCTTGTCCAGCGGCGCGGGATCGAGGAGGCAAACCGCGGCGTAGTCGGCCAGCCTGGTTCGCGGCAGGTCGCTCAGCTCCTTGACGTCGCAGGCGAACCGTTGGCGATTCTCGTCGCGCTGCTTCTTCGGCTCCAGGTAATCGCGCAGGTCCCAGGCATAGGCTTCCGCCGGCGACGGCGCGGCTAAGAGCAGCTTCCACGGCGGCCGGACCTCGATCGTGAAGTACCGGGCGTCATCGGCGGAAAGCTGATTGGCCTCGCGGTTGGCGATTTCGATTTTCCCCTGGTAGACCCCCGGCTCGCGCAGGCCCGTCAGGGTAATCGGCATCACCACCGACTCGTTGGCCTTGAGCGTCACCTGGGCCGGGTTCTGCGGCACGTCGTTACCCGCGCCGTCCTTGAGGGTCACGTCCAGTTGCGTCGCAAAGTCGCCGCCCGTCCGGGTCACGGTTTGCTCGAGCTGCACCGTGCTGTTGCGGGCCACGGTCTGGCCCGATAGGCGCAGGTCGCCCAGGGCCGTGTTCTGCGGCTCCGGAGCGCCGACGTCGATGACGTAGACGCCCAGCGACTTGAGCTGCGACAAGCGCTCGCGCAGCCGGGCGGCGTTCTCCGGCGACCATTCGCCGCGGCTGAGATCGCTGAAGATGTACAGCTCCTTGGCCTCGTGCTTGCCGGATTCGAGCAGCTCGACTGCGCGGGCCGCGACGCTCAGCAGCCGGTCGGGGGCATTGGTCGTCTGCAACTGGCCGAGGCGCTCCTTGGCTCGGACCAGGTCGATCTCGAACGCCGCGACCGCGTTCTCCGAGTCCAGCACGGCCACCTGGCTTTCGTCGGGCAGCTTGGTCAGCAGCCACGCGGCGGTCTCCTGGGCTGCCTTGAGCCGGGTCTGGTTCTGCCACTCGTAGTCCATGCTGGGGGACGTATCGACCACCAGCGCGGCGGAGACCGGGGCGTCCTTGGTCTGTTTGATCGCCGAGCAGCTCAGGCTCGGCCGGCAAAGGGCCGCGGCCAGGAACAACAGCACGGCCGTCCGCAGCGCCAGCAGGATGAGATGCCGCAGCCGCAACCGCCGGCGGTTGGCCTCGCGCCGCTGCTGGAGGAACCGCAGCGCGGGGAACAGCACGTGCTTGGGGCTCTGCCGCATGATGAGGTGCAGCACGATCGGCACCGCCACCATCGCGGCCAGGCCCCAGAACAGAAGTGGATTCAGCACAACCACGAGGTGCTCGTACGATCAACCGAGATCTGCGACGGCCGAGGATTCGCCTACCTTCGATTATATCGAGCACCGGGCGTCCGCCTAAAGACGCATCTGCGAGAGTACACCTTACGACGAACCGAAGAGACCACGGATAACGCGGATGACACGGATTCACCAATGTCTACTCGTCGATCCGCAGCAGCCGGGCTGCTTATTGACCTGCCTATTGGCCGCTCACGGATGATAGGATCTCGCGCGAGCCGCTTACCGGCCGCGCTGGCAGCTTGGGCAGTACGACGAGCCGTAGACGGCCTCTTCACGCCGTCGCTCGGTAGGAGACCGGCCGCACTCCGGCGCGATACGTGTCGAGCGTGGCGCTCCACTCCTGGGCCGAGAACTGGCCCGCCTTGGCGAACAGGATGTACTCGCCGGCCTTGTCGATCACGGCCGTGTGAGGCAGCGTGGTCGCCTCGAAGGCCTTGGCCACCGCTTGGCCGTAGGGGCTGTCGGCGTCCACTCGGCAGAGGACGTAGGGTTGTTGAACCGAGGCCCCGGCAACAGTCCATCCCTCGCGCCGCCCGAAGCCGCGGCGAGAAGCTCGCCGCGGCGTGACGGGCGCAAAGCGGGTGCAGAAGGCGGGAGCCTGTCCTACTGCCGCGTTAGCTTGACCTGGGAAGCGCCGCACGGGCGCTGGGGGCAGGCTAACGTCACGTGGAGCAGTGGGCCGCCTGGATCG
>JBGQHD010000989.1:0-2312 GCA_041497795.1 Planctomycetia bacterium | reverse complement strand
GTCGCCATAGAAGTGATCGGGGTTCCACTCGCCGCCCAGAAAGCCGGCTGTCTGCCCGGCTGGCGTGACATTTTCGTTCAGCCGCGTCATGTCGGGAATCCAGACCGTCGAAAGCGGTGGCAGCACGTCGCTGGGGCGCAGCTTCTTCACCAGCGAGCCGAAATAGGGCCAGTCGGTCGGCTGGATGGTGCGCGAGTTGGGGCCGCGATACTTGTAGCCCGTCAGCACCCAGTAGCCGCTGGAGTCGTGGTTGTTGTCATCCGTCGAAAGCGAGCGGACGATTGCTAGCTTGTCGGCCATGCGGGCGATACGGGGCAGCAACTCGCAAAACTGAATGCCCGGCACGTTCGTCTGGATCGGCCTGAACGGTCCGCGGACTTCCGCGGGCGCCTCCGGCTTGGGATCGAACGTCTCGTGCTGCGGCGGGCCGCCCTGCAGGTAAAGGTAGATGACGTTCTTGGCCCGGCCGAACGTCTTGTCCGCGGACGGAACGCCCGGCCCGGCCGCCTCGCGCGCCGCGATGTCGGCGGTGCGCAGGAGCGATGGCAGCGACAGACCCAGACCGCTCAGCCCGCCGATGCGCATCAGTTCACGACGAGTGATGCGATCGCAGAGTTGTGTGAGCCGGCCGTGAAGCGAAAACATGGTGCCGTCCTCCTCGGCGGTGGTGCGCGGCCCCCAGTCATAGTCGGGCTACCACCGGCGAATTTCGAGGACGATTCTACCGCCGAGCGGGCTGCGACGCCAAAGGACGGCAGGATGGCTGGCGCCTCAGAGGTCGCGGTGATCGGTCCGCAATCGCCGCAGGCTATCGTCCAGCAGCCGCAGCGAGCCGTTGCGGGTGCGGTCGTGGGTCTTGCTGGCCAGGAAGACCTCGCGGCGGCGCTCGCCCGAAAAAACCGAAAAACGAGGGCCTACTCTCTAACTTGGGCTAAGAGGGCGGTGGTCATGCCGCATCAAGTGGCGCCGTGGTGGCTCGCTCGTCTGGAGTCCACGCTGCCAGGTTGAGCCGCCGCGGTGGGGCCACGGCGTAATTCTGGGTGTTGCTGCCGTCGTGGGTCAGCACCCGGCCACCCCAGTCGCGCCGTGTCACGATCCAGCCACCCGCATATTCGCCGCCGAAAGCCGGCGTGTGGAGCCGCCTGTAGGTCTTCGGTCCAAGCAGGTTGCCCTTGGGGATCGCGCCGTCCCCCGCTTTGCCACGGACGTGGCAGCCAAGGTACTTGGCCCAGTCCCCGACCGAGCAATGCACCGTTCCGGCGGGGGCGATGACCACGGGATTATCCGCGCGAGGTCCCGGCTCCACGGGCACGTGCAGGCCAAGGAACATCCGGTGCTGCCAGGGCTGGTCGACGTTGCCCGGCGTCCCCATGGCGCCGAAACCGGCCGTCTTCATCCCCAGCGGGCCGAACAACTGCTCGCGGATCACCTCTTCCCAGGGCTTGTCGGCCAGGGTCTCGAGCATCACGCCGACAAGCGAGTAGTTGCGGTTCGAGTACACGTACTTGGAGCCGGGCGGGTCGGCTGGCTTCTCGGCCAGGATCATCTCGGCGTAGGCGCGGCGCTGCTCCCGGGCCGTGCCGGTGAACCTCTTGCCGTTGATGAAGTCGCTCATCGTCATGCCCGCCGGGCTACTGCGGGCCGACAGCCCGCCGCGATGCTGGAGGAGCTGCTCGAGCGTCACGCCCCGCAGGTCGGGGTGCATCTTGTCGGCCAGCTCGGCCAGGGTCTTGGCCAGCGGGCTGTCCCAGGCGAGCTTGCCTTGCTCGATGAACATGCCGGCCAGCGTGGCGGTCATGGACTTGGTGCAGGAGCCAAGGTGGAACTGGTCGTCCGCCGTGACGGGTCTTGTCGCCGTGCTTGCGGACTCCGACCGCACCGATCGCCGCCGTGCCGCCGTCCGTCAGGACCGCGGCGGCCAAGGCGGGCAGGCTGTGGGCCTCGCGGATCGGCGTTAGGAGCGGTCCGATGTCAGCGATAGGCTCCGCTCGGCTGGCGGGTGGCTCGGCGACGGCGCAAGTCCCGCGGACCAGCGACACCGTCGCCACCGACAGACTGTGACGCAGGAAAGCTCTACGTTTCATCCAAAGTGCATTTCGGCGTTAGCGGGTGGTGCGAATCGCCTGTCTCTCATTGTGTCCGGCTGCGGAACCCAGCGGAAGGTTGCGGGCGAGGGCTCTACCGGCTAGCTAGTACTACAGCGCTAGGTTTCTAACTTGAGTCCCAGCGGCAGCTTCGGATTTCGGTGAGCTTGATGCCGAGTTTACGCAGTCGCTTCTTGGTTCGTTTCGTGTGGCTCTTGCGGGCTTGGG
>JBGQHD010000988.1:0-2313 GCA_041497795.1 Planctomycetia bacterium | reverse complement strand
TCATCGTAAACGCGCCAGCGGGCAGCGTCAAATTGTGGGCGGCATTCAGCAGCGCGTAACGCGGACACTCTTGTCCGCGATCACGACGCCGACCGGGGGCTGCATGGCGGACAAGAGTGTCCGCCCTACTTGCCCGCCAAGGGCCGGGCCATGCGCTCGGCGGCCGGCAGGGCGTCGATGGCCTGCCGCAGCTCCGGGGGCAGGTCGCTCGGCAGCTTGCCACCCGCCTGGCGATCCAGCAATCGGCCTTTCATCGCGATCAAAGCCGGCGGGCTCATCATCCGGCGCAGCTCGGCGTAGCCCGGCACGCTCGAGCGATCGAGCGTCGCCGCGATGGCCTCGTGATTCCGCCGCACCGCCGCCGTGAGCTGCTCGTCGGCGGCGACCACCTGGCCCATGACGTGCCGCGCCTCTTCGTCGCCGGCCGCGAACAGCGCCACCAGGAACGACGCCGCACCGCAGTCGGCCGGCATGTCCATCATCGGCCAGGAGCTGTGCGGATCGCACGCCGCCTGGCAATCGATGCGCACACAGTCGCCGCGCCAGGCCTTGGGCACGCGCAGCACGCAGATGAACTGCTTGGCCCCTTCCAGCGACGTTTGCGGGGAGGGCCGCAGCTTGAAGTACACGCCCCGCTCGCGGTTCAGCGTGCCGCTGGCGGCCAGCAGCTCCTTAGGGGGCAGCATCTCGTAGCGCACGCTTTGGCCGCTCGTGGAGCCGGCCTGGGCGTTCAGCTCGCCGTTGCTGAACGGCGGATAATGCCCGGCGATCAGCCCGCCGACCTTGGCGGTCGCCTCGTCCTTCTTCTCCACCGCGATGGGGCCGACGTAGGGGGACGCCAGCTCCTGCCGCGGCAGGTGATCGACGATCCGCAGCGAGCCCGTGGGGCTTTCGATGCGGTAGAAGAACTCGGCCAGGTCGTTCTGGCGTCCGCGTCGCACGAGCGACGAGATGCTGAACGTGGCCTGCATCAGCTTCTCGCTGGGGAAGGCCGCGGCAAACTCCGGCGTGGTCACCTCGCGGCAAGCGACGCTGGTGGCGACGTCGAACTCCACCCGCGGCGGCCCGGCCAGAGCGGGCGACGCCGCCAGCCAGAACAAGGCGGCGACCACAAAACCGGTGACGAGAGCACTATCGCGCACGCGCAGCAAACGGCAGGAAAGAACCATGGCAACGCTCTCCTTCGCGCAAGAGACAGTTCTTGGTGACGGCGGGCAGGAGCGGGACATGCGTCCTCGCGCCTGGGGCCACGTGGTGGGAAGTCGGTCGTGAGAAATTCGAGATGTGTGTTCGAGATGTGTGGTGGTGATCCACCAGAGGGGTGTCAACTGAATCGTAGGCGCGACCCGGCGCGGGTCAAGCGGCCGACTGAGAAGCCCGAAGCGGGAAGCACCCCGGCTGCTCCCAGCAGCCGGGGTGCTGTGTCCAGATGACAGCTTTGCTCGCGCCGCGGGCGTTTGGTATACAAGCAGCGCTGAGCAGAACCGACTTTTGCTACCGAAGCCGACCTCGCCGTAGCTGAACTCGCCAGAGTTCAGGGATCTGGGCCTAATGCGAAAGGCCGAAGTCTGGCAACTTCGGCTACCTGCACTTCACCCGAGAGAATCGGCTAGGCCACGATGACCCGTCCCGCTGCTGAGCCTGTCGATCCCACGCGGCTGCGAGAATACGCGCTGGCCGTGGTCCAGGCCGATCGGTTCCCCCATCTGGCGACGATGGAAGGCGACCAGCCGCGCCTGCGGCCGGTGTCGCCCGTGCGGACCGACGGCTTCACCGTCTACGTGGCCAACCTGCGGCGCTACGACAAGACGGCCCAGATCGCCGCCAATCCGAAAGTCGAGCTGTGCTACCTCGACGACCGCCACGACCAGGTCCGCATCACCGGCCGCGCCGAAGTGCTCAACGACCGCGCGCTCAACGACCGCGTGCTCAGCGACCGCGTGCTGCTGCAAGAAATCTGGGACGCCAACCCCCTGCTGCGGCAATACCTCGGCAGCCTGGATAACCCGGAGCTGATCGTCTACCGCATCGTGCCCTCGCAGGTGCGCTTCATGCGCGAGTGGGCCCTGTCCTATTACGACGTGCCTCTGTAGACAAAATGGATGGACCAGCGATCCCGGTGATCGTGGGTTAGAGTGGCGGGGTGTTGTTGAACCCTTCACTCCAGAGCCACAAACGGGAGGCTAGTCCATGAGTACGAGCGTACGCTTCGTGGGGTTGGATGTCCATGCGGAGACGATCGTGATTGCGGTAGCAGAAGCAGGCCGCGCTGCGGCGGAAGTTTGGAAGGAGATTCCCTCCGACGAAGGCCGC
>JBGQHD010000987.1:0-2319 GCA_041497795.1 Planctomycetia bacterium | reverse complement strand
CCTCATCGTCCGCCGCAGCCAGCACCTGACGATGCTCGATCTCTTCGATACGCCAACGATGGAGATCAATTGTCCCGAGCGCGGCGCCTCGATCGTGCCGCTCCAAGCCCTGGCCATGCTGCACGGGCCATTCGCTGAAACCTCGGCCGCCGCGCTGGGCGAGCGATTCGTCCGGGCTGAATCGAATGACGAAGCGCGGATCACATACGCCTACAGCCTGCTCTTCTCCCGCGAACCGCGAGCGAAAGAGCGGGCGGCGGTGCATGAGTTCCTGAAGGCGATGCGGAGGGAAGCTGGCGGCGACGCGGCGGCGGCCCATCGTGCCGCTTGGACCCAAGCGGCCCTCGTGCTGCTGAATGCCAATGAGTTCGTTTTCGTCAACTAACCGCATGACAAAGGGGATCGCATGACTGTCGCTAGCCGGTCACTCTTGATTTCATGGCTCATTGCCGCTTGTCCGGGCTTGGCATGGTCGGCGGACTTGGCTGCGATCAAGCGCCACATCGCCAAGGAACCGGCCTACGCATCGAAAACCCCCAAGTATTGCCTGCTCGTCTTCGGCCCGGAGGCGGCGACGCGCGTGTGGCTCGTCTTGGATGGAGACAAACTGTGGGTCGATCGCAACGGCAACGGCGACCTGACGGAAGCGGGCGAGCGCGTGACCGTGAAAACGCCCAATCGAAGTCCGGCCAGTTTTGAGGACGTGGAAATCCTGGGCGGCGAGGGCACAGACAAGCACGTGCTGCACGTCTTCCTTTACGGCTGGTTCGAGTATCGAGAAGGCAAAGAAGACGCCCTGGAGCCCGCCTTGAGCGTCTCGTGGGAGGGCCGCAAGTACGGGGCCTGGGGCGACGAAGAAAGCCCGCTGAAGTTCTCGCGCCGGCCGGAGGACGCCCCGATCCTGCACGTCGGCGGCCCCCTGCAAATGGGCTTCGAGGTCCGCCGGACGAATGCCCTGAAGAACCTGGGCAGGGGCCAGTACGAGCTGAACGTGGGCGTGGGGACCAAGGGCCTGGGCAAAGGCTCCTTCGTGCACCTCAAATACAACGTCGTCCCCGAGGATGCTTACCCCTCGGCAGAACTCGAGTTCCTCAGCAAGGCCGCAGGCGGCACGCCGGTTCGATTGGAGTTCCTGCTGAAACAGCGCTGCTGAAGCAGCCGGTTTCACGACACCGTGCGTGTCCCCGATGAGACCGGCAAGGGCAAGGTCAAAATCAGGCTGTCGTTTGATGCGTGGAAAGAGGGGAAGGTGGCGCCCGCGACTTTTGAGTTTCCCTGGAAGATGGCAAGCGAGAGGACCCGGTGAAAATGTCCGCTAGGCATTCCAACGCCCGTTGTTTGAGCCCTCTCTTCTCGCGACGCGATCTGTTCAGCCGCACGGCTGCCGGCTTCGCCGGCATCGCGCTGGCGTCGCTGCTGGAAGGATCGGCCGCGGCCGCCGAGAGTGCTTCGAGCGATTCAGGGCGGACAGGAGTGTCCGCCCTACCGCACTACGCCCCGCGGGCGAAGGCCGTGATCCAGCTCTTTCAGCACGGCGGGCCGAGCCACATGGATTTGCTCGATCCCAAGCCGGAGCTGACGAAGCGTAACGGGCAGCCGATGCCCAAGTATTTCACCGACCTGGTGAAGCTCACGGCCCACGGCAATCTGCTCGGCTCGCCGTTTCGGTTCCAGCCGGCCGGGCAGTGCGGCGTGGAGTATTCCGAGCTGCTGCCGCACACGGCCACCTGCGCCGACGACATCGCCGTCATCCGCTCGATGCACACCGAACACAACAACCACGAGCAGGCCCTGTGGCACATGCACACGGGGCGGATCGTCACCGGCCGGCCGACGATGGGGGCCTGGGTGAGCTATGCCCTGGGGTCGGAGAACCATAACCTGCCGGCCTACGTCGTGCTGCGCAACGACTCGGCACTGCCGGTAGACGGCCCGCGCAACTGGTCGAGCGGCTTCCTGCCGCCGCGATACCAGGGCGTGCACTTCCGCCACTCGGGCACGCCGGTGCTGTATCTTCAGCCCACGACGCCCGTCGCCGAGAGCACCCAGCGGCTGCGGCGAGAGCTTTTGGCCAAGCTGAACGAAGAACACCTGGCCCAGCATGCGGCGATGGCCCCGGACCTCGAAGCCCGCATCGCCAGCTATGAGATGGCGGGGCGAATGCAGCTTCACGCGGCCGAGGCGCTCGATCTGAAGCACGAAACGGCCGACACGCTGAGGCTGTACGGCATCGGCCAGGGTAGCAACGGCGGCGGCAAGACCGACAGCTACGGCCGCCGCTGCCTGATCGCCCGGCGGCTGGTGGAGCGCGGCGTGCGG
>JBGQHD010000986.1:0-2325 GCA_041497795.1 Planctomycetia bacterium | reverse complement strand
TCGATGCAGCGGGTAAGTTCTTGCAACAGCTCTCGCATGGATGCCCAAGACCCAAGGTGCAGCGGGACGAAGACTCCAGCATATCCCCTCCGGGCACCCGGAAAAACCGCCGCGCGGAGAAATCGGATCGACTCGAGCCCTCAGATCGCGCTGCCGCCGCCCGGCGACGTTGCACCTTGCAGCAGGACCACGACGTCGGCACGGCCGCAATCCGCCGCAATGTCCAGCGCCGTTTTGTCAACTGAATGCCCACCCGTCACATCGCGCGACTCGTCACAAACCCGCTGTCTCTAAGCTCTCCAATCTTGAGCATGTCCCCGTCGCCAAATGATCGAGGCCCATCGGGAACCCCCTCCCCATGATGACGCCCACTTCATGCTCGGGCGCTGCGAGCGGCTGCTGTTTGTCGCATGGGCGATTCTCATGCGATGTCATGCCCTAGCTATACAACTGAATCGCCCTTACGATCTCTTCCAGATCGTTCGCCACTTCCACCGCCCGGTTGGCAAACGCCGCTCGCTTCACGCCGCGGCGGCCTAACACTTCGTTGAACTTGGCCTGGTCGGTCGTGTGGTAGGCGACCGTGGCGGTGGGGTCTTTGAGCTGGTGGCCGGTGAGAATGCAGACCACACGCTCGTCGCGGCCGATCACGTCCTCTTCCACCAGCAGCTTCACTCCGGCCACGCTGGCGGCGCTGGCCGGCTCGCAGCCCAGGCCGCCGGCGCCGACTTGGGCCTTGGCGTCGAGGATTTGCTGGTCGCTCGTCTCGCGGACCACGCCGTTGCAGGCGGCCAGCGACCGCAGGCACTTGGTCAGGTTGACCGGGCGGTTGATCTCGATGGCGCTGGCGATCGTCTCGGCCCGGCGGCCCTGCTGGTCGAGCTGGGCGTAGTAGTCCGTGGCAATGCTCATGTCGGGCGAGCCGTCGTTCCAGCGCAGGCCGCGCCGCTCATACAGCTCATAGAGCGTGTTGGCGCCGGCGGCGTTGATCACCGCCAGCCGCGGCACGCGGTCGATCAGGCCCAGCTCGCTCAGCTCCAGGAACGCCTTGCCGAACGCGCTGGCGTTGCCCAGGTTGCCGCCGGGGACGACGATCCAGTCGGGCGGCTCCCAGCCGAGGGCCTCCAGCACGCGCAGCATGATCGTCTTTTGCCCCTCCAGCCGGAAGGGATTCACGCTGTTCACCAGGTAGATGCCCAGCCGCTGCGAGACCTGCTGCACGCGCTGCATGGCGTCGTCGAAGTCGCCGGCGATCTGCACGGTGAGGGCCCCGTAGTCGAGGGCCTGGGCCAGCTTGCCGTAGGCGATCTTGCCGGAGCCGACGAAGATGATCGCCCGCATGATGTCGGTCACCGCGCAATACAGGGCCAGCGCGGCGCTGGTGTTGCCGGTCGAGGCGCAGGCCGCCCGCTTGGCCCCAATGGTGCGGGCATGCGTGAAGGCGGCCGTCATGCCGTTGTCTTTGAAGCTGCCCGAGGGGTTCATCCCTTCGTATTGCAAGTACAGCCGGCCGGGCTGCAAGCCGACGTATTTGGCGACGCGCTGCGACGGAAGCAGCAGCGTTTGCCCTTCGCCGAGGGTGACCACTTGCTCCGGCAACGCGAACGGCAGCAGCTCGTGAAACCGCCAGACGCCGGAGAAGCACAGTGGCTCGTTGCGGCGCGACCATTTCTGCTCGAACCAGCTCAGGCGATCGGGCGGGCTGGCACGGTCCCAGTCGTAGGTCACGTCCAAGAGGCCGCCGCAGGCATCGCAGGCCACGCGCACGTCGTCGATGGAATACGTCGCTCCGCAGTGCGCGCTGACGCATTTCTGATACGCGACGTCGGTTTTGACTGGGGCGGTAATGGCGGAATCCCTGTCTTTGGCGGCTGGTTTCGCGTGCCGGGCCAGTTTAGCGCGGCCGCCCGGTGCCATCAAGGCGAGGTCCAGTAGCAGGCACACGGAGTGTGCCTACTACGTGGCTGCCGTTGGACGCCGGGACGGCGCTCGATTAGGCTGGCGGCGTAGTTGAACAAGTGCGGATTGGCCGCACTGTTTTCGATCAAAACGAGGAGTGCACGTGATGAAGCGATTCTTTGCCATCGCCCCGCTGATGGGCTTGTTGGGCGCCGCCTCGGTCGGCGCGGCCGAATTGAACGTGGGCGACAAGGCCCCCGATTTCTCGCTGCCCGGCTCCGACGGCAAGACGCACAAGCTGGCCGATCTGAAGGGCAAGGTCGTCATCCTCGCCTGGTTCCCTAAGGCCTTCACCGGTGGCTGAACCAAGGAGTGCCAGTCGTTCCGTGCGAACGGCGATACGTTGCGGAAGTTCGACGTGGCCTA
>JBGQHD010000985.1:0-2326 GCA_041497795.1 Planctomycetia bacterium | reverse complement strand
CCGCGATCCCACCACCGCCTGCGACGCCAGTTCCACGACGCACCCCACTCCCACCATCGCCAGCAAGCCGAAAGCGTGTCATGGACCCCGCGTCGGTTTTTCTCCTCACGCTGCCCTTGACCCCTGGTTTGGCCCGCAGTATCTACTCCGCCCTCTTCTACCTTTTCCGATTGAGCTACTGATCCCTGGCAGTCCCGGGTGGCGATTCGCGCTCGGGCGATGCCGGGGTTCCGGCCGGACGTGCGCGCACGTCCAGCGGATCGATACTACGTACCGGGAGCGGCTTGTCGTGGCACGGGAGAGCCACACCGGGCCGGCAGTTTCATTTCTTGGGAGCATAGCGTGCCGCGGCGGAGGGGCTTCCGCGCGGTCACGGTGGGTGCGCGTTCGCAAAGGAGACCGTCTTGAAGACCAAGCCTCGTATTTTTGTCGCCGTCACCCTGTCGGCCGCCCTGCTGCCGACGGTAACCCAGGGCGCGCCGCTCGGCATCCATTGGCTGACGGCCGCGGCGGCCGTCGGCGATGTGCCGGGTCAAAGCAACTCGCCCGGAGGGCTCTTAGGCGGCCTGTTCGGCGGCGGCTCGGCCCCACCGGCCAACGATCCCTTTGCCGACGCCCAGCGTGGGCCGATGCAAAACCCACCCGTCAATACGGCCCCGCCGAGCGCGGCGCCGGGCGGATTCCCCGGCACGGGCAGCTTGCCGCCGGGCGGTGTGGCGCGCGCCGGCGGAGCCATGCCCTATGGCGGAGCCGCGCCTTTTGGCGGCGTCCAACCGGCGGGCGGGGTGACGCCCACGATCGGCCTCCCTGGGAATGGCGTGATGCCCGCGGGCGGCGCGTATCCCTACGGCGGCGGTGCCATGTCGCCGTTGGGCGCGGGTGCCACGGCGCCGGGCGCCGGCGCGTACCCGGGTGCGGCGGGGGCTAACCAGCCTTCCCGCGCCGCGTGCGACGCGTTGCTCGTGCAGTCCCGGCTCCGGCTGATCGACGGCGATTGGCGCACGGCCTCGAACCTCGTCGGCCAGGCCAAGGCGATGAACGTGACCTACGGCCCGCAGGACGATTCTCCGGCGAAGGTCGAAGCCTTCATCGGTCAGCATCGCGAGACCGAGCAACTGGCCCAGCAAATCCAACAATCCGGCGGCGACGTCTCCGCCGTGCGACAGCGGCAGGCCCAACTGTTTCTCGAGCAGGCCGAAGCCCTGCTGAAGTGGAGCCAAGTCGATGCGGCGGAGCGGGCGACTCGGAATGCCGAGAGCTGCAGCCGCAACTACTCGCAGTACGAACGCAATCCGCGCGATCTGTACGCGCGGATCGCCCAGGCCCGCGGCGCTGCCGGCGTGCAGCGCGCGGTCTTCCAACAGACGGGCCCCCTACCCTTGGGCCGGACCTGGGACAGCAACGTCGTCCAGGCGCAGGCCCAGCAGCCGCAGCAGTTTGAGCTGCCGCCTCCGCCGGGCGCGGGGCCGGGCCCCGGTTTGGGCAGCAACATGAACACGGCCATGAAGCTGTTCCTCGAGGGCGAGCAGGCCCTCCAGGCCCAGCAGACCGACCGCGCGCGTCAGCTCTATCTGCAAGCCGCGGCGCGGATGGACGAGCTCGATCTGCTCACGCAGGACCGGCTGAAGGGCCGGCTGAACATCCTGGGCCGCGGCCAGTTGCTGGATGAAACCGCCCAGAAGCAGATCGCCCTGCGGCGCAAGGCGTCGGCCGAGCTGGCCACCGCCCAGCGCGCGGCACGAACCCTCCAGCAGAACAACCCACTGGGCGCCCAGCGCGTGCTGCAGGAAGCTCGCGTGGCGGTGACGAAGGCCGGGCTCGATCCGCAGTCGGAAGTGCAGCTTCTGGCCCGCGTCGATCACGACATCAAGCTGATGGGCACTTACATCGAGCAGAATCGAGGCCGCATCGAGCTGGACGACAAGAACGACCGGGTCAAAAAGGAACTGGCCCGCGAGCGGCAATACAACATCCAGAAGCAGCGGACGCTGGCCGGCATCGTCGAGCAGTTCAACCAGCTCATGGATCAGCAGCGCTGGGCCGAGGCCGACGTGCTGGTGAAGCAGGCCCAAAACCTCGATCCGGACAACACGGAGCCGGTGGTCCGGCAGCTCGTGTGGACGAACCGTTTCCGCTCGAACCTCGTGACCGGCGAGCAAATCCGGGACAACAAGTCGAAGGGCGTGGAGAACGCGTTGGCCTCCGTGGACGAGGCCTCGACGCCATTCGACGACCGCAACCCGCGCAGGTTCCCCAAGAATTGGGACGCCCTGCGGCTCCGCCGCGGCGCTCCGCGGATGGACCGCCGCCGCAGCCCCAAGGAGAT
>JBGQHD010000984.1:0-2327 GCA_041497795.1 Planctomycetia bacterium | reverse complement strand
CTCGGGCCGCGACTTCGGCACCGAGGTGCTGGGCGCCCTGACGCCGCGAATGCAATTCGTCGCCGCGCGGCAGCAGTTCGCGGCCGACGAGCCGCTGCCCGCGATCAAGCTGCCGGGCTTCGCCCTGGTGCTGGAGATGAAAGACCCGGCCGACTTCGCCAAGCACCTGCTCCTGGGCTACCAAAAGGTGGTCGGCCTGTACAACATCACCGGCGGCATGAACGGCCAGCCGCAGATGCTGCTGGACTCCGAGGAGCACCAGGGGGTGAAGATCTGGCGCGGAAAATTCGTGGTCGCGCCGAACACCGACAAGCAAAAGGCGCCGATCCATTACAACTTCAGCCCGGCCTGTGCGACGGTCGGCAACCGCTTCATTCTCTCCTCCACCGTGGCCCTGACGCGCGATTTGATCGACGAGCTGAAGAAGCCCTCGGCCGCGCAGCTCACGTCCGACAACGTGGCCGTCGTCACCGACCTGACCGAACTGGCCACTATCCTGGGCGACAATCGCGACCCGCTCGTGGCCCAGACCCTGGTGCGGGACGGCGGCACGAAAGAGCAAGCCGCGGCGCAGTTCAACCTGCTGCTGGATGGGCTGCGTGCCACGCGCACCTCGAGCCTGCGGCTGGGCAGCAGCCGCGACCAGCTTTGGCTGGAGATCGCGGTTGGGTTGCCGAAGTACGGCGAGCGGAAGTAACGTCCGGCGAGCGCCAAACGAATGGCGAGCGGGGGGCGTAAGCCCCCTGATAGGTCAGCGCCGCGAGCTCTGATCGGTTCCCGCGGAACTGCGCCGCCCGCGCTCCGCATCATCAGGGGGCTGACGCCCCCCGCTCGCCGAGCGTCTTGCCCCGCAGCCGGAAGTACTTCAGGCCCGGAAAGAAGAACGCCGCCGCCGAGACGGCCCCGAAGATCGAAATGCCGTAGTCCGGCACGATCGCCATCAGCGGGGCGGTGAAGAAGAGCATCATCGCCTGGAAGTAGAACCGGCCGGAGAGGATGCCCGCCTTGGCCAGAAACACGCTGCCGTTGATCAGGGCCAGCACCGGCGAGAGCTCGAGTACGGGTCGCCCCAGCAGCCATTCCACCCAGAACAGCATGGCGATCGCCACAATGCTGCCGGCCCACAGGTGGGCGATCTGCCGCTCGACGAACGTCACCGGCCCGGCCCGGCGACGGAGCATCCAGAACACGGCCGCCCACGTGCCCAGCCCCAGCGTCCACAGCATGAGGTACGGCCAAGGAAATGACAGCCACGGCCAGCGGTTGCGGGCCAGGTACATGGCGTTCGTCAGCAGGCAAATCACCAGCAGCGCCGCGCTGTGCAGCATCCACAGCAGGCCCCAGTTCTCCAGCACCGTGGCATGGTGCGTCTCGCGGAACCAGCGGGCCACCACCTGGCTGAAGCGGCCGCTGCGGGCCGAGACCGGCTCGCCGGCCAGGTACGCCGTCAGGTCGCCGGCCAGCTCGCCGGACGTGGCGTATCGCAGCGACGGCAGCTTTTGCAGGCAACGCAGGGCGATCATCTCCAGGTCGCGGTCCGCCCGGGGGTTCAAGAGCCGCGGCGGCAGCGGGTCTTGTTCCAGGAGCAAGAGCACCGTATCGACCGGCGAGGCGGCCTGGAACGGCGGCCGCCCCGTGAGCATCTGGTAGAGGATCGTGCCCAGGCTGTAGACGTCGGTCGCCGGGCCGATCTCGCCGCGCCTGCCCATCGCTTGCTCCGGGGCCATGTAGCTGGGCGTGCCAATGATGGCGCCGGAGCCAGTGAGCGTCGCGCCCCCCTCGATCCGTTTGGCCAAGCCGAAGTCGGTGACGTGTGGCCGGCCGTTGGCGTCGATCAGAATGTTCGACGGCTTCAGGTCGCGGTGCAGCACGCCGCGGCGATGGGCATAGTCGATCGCTTCGGCCACCTCGGCCAGCAGCCCCGCAGCCTCGCGCGGCGGCAGCGGCCCGTCGGCCAGCCGCTGGGCGAGCGTCGTGCCGGCGATCAGCTTCATCGTGAAGAAAGGTTGCCCCTCCAGCTCGCCGACTTCGTACACCGGCACGATGCCGGCGTGCTCCAGCCGCGCGGCCGATTGGGCCTCGGCGCGAAACCGGGCCACGTCGGCCGAAGAAGCCAGCTCGCCGCGGAGGATCATCTTCAGCGCCACCACGCGGTGCAGGCTGCGCTGCAGCGCCTTGTAGACCACGCCCATGCCGCCGCGGCCCAGCTCCTCGAGCAGCTCGTAATCGCCAAACTGCCGCGGCAGCGTCGCCGAGGGCCATTCGCCAGAGCGGCCTTCCGTCGGAGAGGCTGGCCCCGTGGGTGCGCCGGCGCCCCCCGGCGTATG
>JBGQHD010000983.1:0-2327 GCA_041497795.1 Planctomycetia bacterium | reverse complement strand
GTCACGCATCGTCCAACCGCCCACCTTGCTTTCTGCTCGAAACTTCCGGTGCGTCTCTGCGAGATCGACGATGCCGTCGATCCACTCCGGGCCACACACGCCGCCGCCACAGGTTGCGAGGAACCAGCGGTACTCGATTGGAAGCGGGCCGAATTCCCTTTCGCGAACCCGCAGAGTTGTTCCTCACTGGCCCGAGCAATGCGACATCCGTCGGGCAGACGTTCACAGGCAGCAAGGATGACTTTTTGCAGCGCTTCGTCCATGTGTAAGATTCAGTAACTGCTCATAACGTGACTATCCAAAGGGTCATTCTCTGGCCCAATCTGTCCCCCCCGGCCGGTCTTCCAGTGTGATGCCCAGCTCTGTCAGCCCGTTGCGGATACGGTCAGCCAGGGCGAAGTTCTTGGACTTTCTGGCTTCGGCCCGCAGGTCGATGAAGAGCTTCATCAGGCCGCCCACAAGCTCGTCGTCGGCGCCGCCGGCGGAGGGCTTGGCCGGGGCGGCTCGGAACAGGCCCAGGGTGCCGGCCAACTCGCGGAGGATCGCCGCGCCGCGGCGGAGGGACTGAACTTGCTGCGCCTTGGCTTTCGCATCCGCCTCCAGCTTCTCCTGCTCGACGTAGCGGTTGAGGGCGGTGACCGCCTCGAACAGGCAGCCGATGGCGCCGGCGGAATTGAAGTCGTCATCCATCCGCTCCAGGAATCGCTCGCGGTGGGCGTGCATTTCGCGCAGCAGCGCGTCGTCTGACGGAGTAGCACTCCGTCCTACTTCCGCGTCCCCTTCGGCCCTGGTGGCGGGGGCCGGCAGGCTGTAGAAGCTCTCGCCGGTCACGCGCTCGTAGCGCTTGAAGAAACGGTAGAACGTCTCCAGCCGGTCGGCGTGCTTGCGGATTTCGTCCTCGCTGAACAGGATCGGGCTGCGGTAGTGCGTCGAGACCAGCAGCATGCGAATCGATTCGGGCGAGTGCCGTTCGAGCAGCTCGCGGAACGCTCCGGAGCCTTTCGATTTGCTGATCTTGCCGGCTTCTTGCGAGGCGATGTCGTGGGCCGCTGGAGTCGTGGGGTACGCATCCTGCCTCCCGGGAGTTGTGGAAGGCTGGCCGGCGCTCGTGCCTTGCGAACCGGGCACGTTGGAAACGTGCCCCACGTCGGTGGCTCGCGTCTGCCGGCCGCCGACTTTGCCGACCTCATCGGCCGCTTGCATCAGGCCGTTGTGAAGCCAGTATTTGGCTTGCGGCTTGCCGTGGGCGCATTCGCTTTGGGCGATTTCGTTTTCGTGGTGCGGGAAGACGAGGTCCAGCCCGCCGCCGTGGATGTCGAACGTCTCGCCGAGGATGGCGTGGCTCATCGCCGAGCACTCGATGTGCCAGCCGGGCCGGCCGGGCCCCCAGGGGCTGGGCCACGACGGCTCGCCCGGCTTGGCCCCCTTCCAGAGGGCGAAGTCGTAGGGGGAGCGTTTGCGGCCGGCCATCTCGCCCCCTTCGCCTTTCATGCTCTCGACCGTGCGGTTGCTGAGCTTGCCGTACTCGCGGTCCTTGGCCACGTCGAAGTACACGTCGCCGCCGGAGGCGTAGGCAAACCCTTTGTCGATGAGCTGCTGCGTGAAGCCGATGATGCCGTCCATGCTGGCGGTGGCCTTGGGGAAGTGATCGACCGTATCGACCCCCATGGCCTGGAGGTTGCGCATGTAGTCGGCGGTCATCTCGTCGGCCAGGGCACCCATGGTCATGCCGCGGTTGCGCGACTCGTTGATCAGCTTGTCGTCCACGTCGGTGACGTTGATCACCAGCGTGACCTGGTAGCCGCTGTAGCGGAGATAGCGCTTGATGACGTCGAAGATCACCGGCCCGACCATGTGCCCGATGTGGCTGGGCTTATAAACCGTCGGCCCGCACAGATAAATGCCCACCTTGCCCGGCGACACCGGCACGAAGGGCTCCTTCTGGCCGGAGAGGGTGCTGTGGATGCGGAGCGTGGCGGCAGGTGCGGCGGGCGCGGGCATAGGCGTCAAGGATTGCGAGAGGCGTTTGTGCGTGGATTGGGTGTGGGGCATGAATTTTGGATTCCGATTCCAGATTTGAGATTTCACGTCATCGATCTTGGGCTGCTTGATTGCCTTCAGTAGGTACTTGATTGTCTTCGGCAGGCACGTGTGGGAAGTATTGAACATCGGGATCGCCGTCCCTGACGCTGCCGCCGATGCCTCCTGCTCTGGTTTTGACCGTGCAACCGACGAATGCCATGAGCAGCGCGACGCAAATGGCGGTGGTGGCGTTCTTCATCGATATCCCCGCATGTTGAAACCACAGAGGCACAGAGAGCACAAAG
>JBGQHD010000982.1:0-2329 GCA_041497795.1 Planctomycetia bacterium | reverse complement strand
CTGCACCATCTTCTGATCCAGCGTCAGCCGCAGCATGGCAAAGGAGCCGTCGTCGCTGGGCTTCACGTCGGCCAGCTTGGCTTCATTGCCGTCGATCACGATGCGGGCATCCTTGGCCACGGGAAACGTCTTTTCCTCGGGGGCCTCGCCACGGGCCACCGGGACGGCGACGGTGATGGTGCCCTTGGCCGCGTCCACGGACTTGATGAGCCCGCCCATGCTCGGCCCCTCGGCCCGCAGCGACGTGATGGCGGTCTGGTTGAAGGAAAGCCTTAACTGCACCGACGCGCCGACCGGCACGTCGGCCAGCTTGGCTTCCTTGGTCGACAGCCGCCGTCCGCGACCGTCGTCGAGCAGCACGATGGCGTCTTGCGCGACGGCGAGCGTCTTCTCTTCCGGCGCGTCTTCGCCGCGCATCGGGCCGAGTTCCACGGTGACTGTCCGCTTGCCGGCGTCCACGGCCTTAAGGCGACCGAAGACGTTCGGCCCTTCCGCCAACACCGCCTGGGCCTGCTTCTGATCTAACGTCAGCCAGAGCGTGATTTGCGCTCCCGGCGAAAGGTCAGTCAGTTCCCCGGCCCTGACCGAGAACCGCCGGCCGCGGCCGTCATCGACACCGATCTCAGCCCCCGCGGCCACGGTGAACGACTTCTCTTCCTCGTCCTGATCGCGGCGCGTGGGGAACACGGTCAGGGTCAGCGTTTTCTTCGCGGCGTCCACTTCCTTCAGCCGCCCGCGCACGACCGGCCCTTCGGCCACGATGCTCTCCACCGTCGTCTGGTCGCCGGAAAGCTGCAGGCCGACCGGGGCGTTCAACGGCAGATCGGCGAGCTTCGCCTCTTTCAGTGCGCCGCGGCGGCCGCCGCCGCTGGCATCGACCGCCACTTCCACGTCCTTGGCCAGCTTGTAGGTCCTTTCCGTGGCGGCTGCCTGGCGTCCCTCGAACTGCATCACGGTAATCGTGCCCGCCGCAGCGTCCACCGCCTTGAGCATGCCTCGCACTTCCGGCCGCGCGGGGCCACGGCCAAACTGCTGGGCGTACGCTTGCCCGGCGAAACCGATCACAGCCGCTCCAGCGAGCAGCCAGCCGATCATCAGGTGCTTGACGCGAGACATGGTCTTTCTCCCGACGAAAGAGGGGCATTGGGAATCACGGCTCCGATAGGAGGAAATACTACCCTGGTAGTTGTCAAATCGCAAGCGTTGGTTACGCGCATTTCCCAGCGCTCAGGTGAGCCTCGATCCCGGAAGAACCGCCTTCGAAAACCGCTCGGTTCGCATGGTAGGATGTAGCACCCTCCAGCCTGCAGCCCCATGACTCGCTCATGCGTATCGTACTCTGTTATCCGGTCGAGCGGCGCCACCGCGATCAAATCGCCGCCGCGGCCCCCGGTTGGGAAATCATCGACGCTGGCCAGGAGCGCATCGCCGTCGAGCTGCCGTCGGCCGACATCTTCTGCGGCCACGCCAAGGTGCCGGTGCCGTGGGACGAGACGGTGGCGCGCGGCCGGCTGCGATGGATTCAATCGTCGGCGGCCGGCATGGACCATTGCCTGGTGCCGGCTGTCGTCGAGTCCGATATTCTGGTCACCAGCGCCTCGGGCGTGCTGGCCGACCAAGTGGCAGAGCACACGATCGCCCTGATGACCGCGCTCAGCCGGTCGCTGCCGGTGTTCTTCCGCGCCCAGCAACGGAAGGAGTTCATCCGCCGGCCGACGCGCGACCTCACGGGGGCAACTGTCGGCATCGTCGGCTTCGGCGGCAACGGCCGGCGGCTGGCCGAGGTGCTGCGACCTTTCAAAACACGGCTGCTGGCGACGGACTGGTTCCCAATTGACAAGCCCGAGTACGTTGAGTCGCTGCTGCCGGCCGACCAGCTTGCGGCGATTCTGCCGCAGGTCGATTTTCTGGTGCTGGCCGCGCCGCTCACGGAAGTCACGCGCGGCATGATCGATGCCCGCGCGCTGGCCCAGATGAAGCCCGGCGCGTTCCTGATCAACATGGCCCGCGGGCCGCTGGTGGTGGAGCGCGATCTCGTCGCGGCGCTCGAATCGGGGCACCTGGCCGGGGCGGCCATGGACGTGACCGAGGTCGAGCCGCTGCCCGCTGATAGCCCGCTTTGGGAAATGCGCAACGTCGTCATCACGCCGCACGTGGGCGGGCAAAATGCCCACCGGGCCGACGACATGACCGATTTTTTCTGCGAGAATCTGCGGCGCTACCTGGCCGGCCGCCCGCTGCGCAACGTGGTGGACAAACGGCTGGGCTTCCCGATTCCGTCCGTGCCCGAAGACGGCGAGCGGGGGGCGTAAGCCCCCTGATAAGGCGG
>JBGQHD010000981.1:0-2330 GCA_041497795.1 Planctomycetia bacterium | reverse complement strand
TTGCGCACCAGTCGCGTGGCCATGCTGCCGACGAGCAGCCGCTTCCAGCCCGACAGGCCGCGCGTGCCGGTCAGCACCAGGTCGTGCCCCTCGGCCTGCACGGCGTGGATGATCTCGACGAACGGCTCGCCGAGCAAGGTTTCGCATCGGACGTCGAGGCCGGCGGGTGCCAGACTGCCGACGAGCTGCTTCAGCCGCTCGTCGGAGGCCCGGCGAACCTCGCGCTGGAAGACTTCCACGTCCCCCTGCAACAGCTCAGACCGCGCCGCGGACGAGGCGTCGAGGAGCGCCCGCGTCACGTCGGTCAGGACGTGCGCCACCACCAACCGCGCCCCGCTCCGCTGGGCGAGCCAGATGCCTTGCCGGACCGCGGCCTCGGCGTGCGGCGAGAAGTCGGTGGCGGCGAGGATTTTTTGATAGCCAGGCATGGCGATGTCGCGTAGTAGCAGGCACCCTATTCCTCCAACCCTTCGATGAACTCCCGCAACTGCCGCACCTTGTCGAGGTCCACGCCGTCGGGGCGCTGTTTCAGCAGCCAGTCGCAATCGGCCAGGGCGCCCTTGAGGCGCTTGGTCTGCGCCCGCAGCACCGCCCGCGCGGCCCGGTAGTGCCCCGCGTCGGGGGCCACGGCCACGACGGCATCGGCATACCGCAGGGCCGCCTGGGAATCGTTTTCGCTCTGGGCCAGGCCGAGCAGATTGGAAATCATTCGCACGAGAATCGCCCGCCGGCCGGACGCCACCAGGTGCTCGTCGGTCAGCTTTTCGCCGATCAGCTTTTCGGCGTCGGCACGGCTCAGCGGCTTGCCGCCGTCGAAGACGTCGATGAGCTGCTCGGCGGACGGGTCGCCCTTGGCCGGCACGTGCTTGACGACGAAATGGCCGGGCAGGCCGACCCCCTGGATGTTCAGGCCGGCGCGACGGCCCAGCTCCATGTACAGGACCGACAGCGCGATCGGCAGCCCCTCGCGGTCGTCGAGCACCTCGTTCATGTAGCTGTTCGAGCGGTGATAGTAGTTGGTGCGGCTGCCGTGAAAGCCGTAATCGGTGAAGAAAAACCGGTTCAGCTCGGCCAGCCTCTTGGCCTCGGTGGCCCCGGCCGGTAGCCGGTCGGTCAGCTCGCGGGCCAGGCGGTCCACCTGCCGCTGGTAGGCTTCCACGTCCACTTCGTCGTTATCCAGCCGCGCCAGAAGCAGGGCCGCCGGCAGCAGCTCGATCTTCTCGTCGGGCAGACCACCTAGCTTGCTCAGGCGGTCGATGACTTGCTGATGATGGACCTCGCGGGCGAGCTGCCGGAGCTGGGCGGCTTGCTCTTCGAGATGCTTGGCCCGATCGCGCAGGGCCAGCACGCCGTCGCCGCCGGTGGGGGCCAGCTTGCCGACCCAATCGTCCAGCGGCCCTTTGCCGGGCACGTCGGCCGACAAGCGGGCGACGCGGTCGCGCAGCTCGGCGGGCAACTGCGAGGGCGGCAGCTTCGCACCGACGCGGAAGCCGCGGAACTCGGCCTTCGTCTCGCGGAACTTGACCAGCCCCAGCCGGTTGCCGGGCCGCGCGCGTTCCGGCGCCTTGAACACCAGGGCGTCGTTGACGTAGCACAGGAGCTGGTCCTCTTCGATGCGGACCTTGAGCGTGTTCCATTCGCCGCGGCGGTAGTGATCGCTGGCCGCCGTGTGCAGCACGTGCCAGCTCTGCACGTCGGGTCCGTCGAACTGCGTGAGCCGCAACTGGCCGCCGGTGGGATAGAAGCCGTAATGCCGCTTGTTCCCCGCATCGCGCTCCTCGCGTGCAGCGGGCGGCTTCGACCCGCTGCCTACCTCCTCGGCGGCGAAGATCAGACCGGCCGCCCCGCGCTCGTCGTCCAGCCGCACGGTCACCGACACCTCGAACGGACCCTTAGGTGGGTCGTTTTGCCAGAGGCAATAGCTGCGATTGCCGAAGCCAGTGCCGTCCCCTTCGACGAGAATCCGTCCGGCACGCTGCCGCCAGCGAGCACCCAGGTATGGCCGCCATTCCTTGGGATCGAGCGCCCCGATCGTCAGCCAGCGGGCCATCGGCACCGGGTTGGGCTTTTCCAAGAGCGGCTTGAGCGCGTTGATCTCGACCGCGAAGCCCAGGTTCTGCGTGACGGCCGACTTGAGCGTGAGAATGCCGTGCACCTTGCCGGCGGCATCCAGCAATGGGCCGCCGCTGTTGCCTGGCTCGATGGGGATGGCCAATTGGATCATCGGCTTGCCGTCGATCGTGCGGCGGCCGGAGACGACCCCCTGCACGACGCTGCCGGTGAGCCCGTGCGGGTTGCCCATGGCGACGACGCTTTGGCCGTCCTTGAGC
>JBGQHD010000980.1:0-2337 GCA_041497795.1 Planctomycetia bacterium | reverse complement strand
CGGCGAAGCCATGTGGCAGAGCACGTATTCGATCCGTCCGACGCCCGGCGATGCCATCAACCGCTTGGCCTCCTGGATGAACGGCTTGTAGTGCCAGCCGTAGGGGACGAGCAGGTGCAGGTGCTTCTCGCGCGCCAGGCGGACCAGCTCGCGGGCATGGTCGGCGCGGGTGGCCATCGGCTTTTCGCACAGCACGTGCAGCCCGCGCCCCAGGGCGGCCCGAGCGTGTTCGTAGTGCAGCGTGTGCGGCGAGGAGACGATCACCGCGTCCAGCTCGCAGTCGCGGAGCAATGCCCGGTAATCCTCGGTCGCGTAACGGAAGCCGAACCGCTCCTGCACGCGGCGCAGCTCATCGCGGCCGAGCCGGCAGACGGCTGTCAGCTCCACGTCGCCGCGCCCCGCCAAGAGCGGCATGTGATTGCTGGTGGCCCACCAGCCGGCGCCGATGAAGCCTAGGCGAAGTTTAGGCATGGCGAATACCGTGGTGTCAGCACCCCGGCTGCTCCAAGCAGCCGGGGTGCTAGCTAGCCGCTACTTGCGATCGTCACAGGTTATCACGACGCGACGAAACGCCGTCAGCGGCGGGCTCCCGTCGTCGGTCACTTCGAGGATGACGTGCACAGTCTTCGCTGAGGCGTCAGCCGGCATCCGCAGCGTCGCTCGCGAGGCGGTATCGTTCTCGATCGCCACTTCGCCGCCATACGTGCCGGCCTCGCGGTAGACATACCAACGATAGGCAAGGCGATTGCCGTCGGGATCGGTTGAGCCAGTCGCATCGAGCGCAACCTCGGCTCCCGGCTCGGCCGTGAGCTTCACGATCTCCCGCGATGCCTGCCCGTTAATGCTCGCCGCCGGCGCGTGATTGGCCTGCCGGGCGGGCTTCACGCACCAGTCCGTCCGGGCCTGGAAATCTGCTTGAAAAGCCGGCCGCCAGCGCCAGACCGTTGTGCGGGCGTGCCGCACCTTGCCGACCGTGTCCTGGGCGTCGCGATACAGGCCGCCGGCGGCCTTCTCGAATCGTCCGCCCCAGCCACCCCATTCGGGATGCACTGGGTCGCCCAGCCCGGTGGGCAGAAAGAAGAACCACGACGGCGTGTCCCCCTCCTTGAGAGCCGCGTGCGGGTTGGGCTCTGTCCAGGTGCGGTTTGGGTAGAGCGCCCCCAGCGGCCCGTGGTCTTTGCGCACGTGCGCGTCGAGCCAGGCCCGCGACGTGAGCGATTCGTCCCCGCCCAGATACATGCCGCGGTAGGCGGCCTCGCGCTTGTCGCGCCCCTCCGGCTGCCGCGCCAGGATAAAGAAGAGCTCGGGGAAGTTCTCGATGATCCACGGCCCGGTGTCATCCTGATGGTTGATGGCATAGACGCGGAGTCGCGACATGAACCGCTTCAGACCCCCGGCCCCGCGGTCGTGCCGCACGCGCCACAGCGCTTGGGCCAGTTCGGTCGAGCCGCCCCAGATCGTCACGTTGAGGGGCCGGCGGTCGTCACGGTCCACGGTCTCGATGATCCACCGCGAGCCGTCCGTATCGCGGCCTTCACCAAGACTCCCCTGGCCGCGCTTGGGATTCCCCGACTTGATCCGTTCGAGAAGCTGCGCCGCGGCCGGGTAGGCCCGGGCGTGCAAGAGCAGGTTGTCCCGCACTTTGCCGTAGGCCTCGACGATCTCGCGAATCAGCTCCGGCCGCACGACCTCGGCCTTCAACTCGCCTGGCGTGCCGGAGGCCGAGGCAACGAAGCCTTCCATGTCGAACTCATTGCTGTAGAGCATCAGCCGGATAAGCGACTGCTGGTCGTCCGGATCGCCGCCGATGTCGGTCAGCACGAGGAGCCGCGGCTTGACGGAGGATTGCGCCTGGACAGCGATGCACAGAGCGGCCAGGAGCGCTAAACCGGCAAGCGGAGTTCGGGCGTTCATGGGATTCTCTTGGAGGTGGTTTGCACATCACCCCTCACCCCGGCCCTCTCCCCGAAAGGGAGAGGGAGAAACTAGACGCCGTGGATCACCACCGTCTTGGTTTCCGTCATCTCTTCGACGGCGTACTTCGGCCCTTCCTTGCCCAGGCCGCTCTCCTTCAGGCCGCCGTAGGGCATCAGGTCGGCCCGCCATTGCGGGCCCCAGTTGATGTGGATGTTGCCCGAATCGACCTGGCGGGCGAACTTGATCGCCCAGTTGAGGTCGCGCGTGAAGATGCCGGCGCTCAGCCCATATCGTGTGTCGTTGGCCAGGGCGATGGCGGCGTCGATATTGGCGGCGCGGGTCACGGCCACGGCCGGGCCGAACACCTCGTCGCAACTGACGCGCATCCGCGGATCGACGTCGGCCAGCAGCGTCGGCTCG
>JBGQHD010000979.1:0-2338 GCA_041497795.1 Planctomycetia bacterium | reverse complement strand
CCGTCGGGCGGATCAAAGGTGGACGGCACACGGAGTGTGCCTACTACGAGCAAGGTGTCGATTGCTCCCTCCAACGTGGCTTGCCTGCCATTGCCGGGCGCGCGCGAGGCGTTCGATTGGGACAAGGGCACCTACGAGCAAGGCCGCTTGCGGCGCGTGCCGCTGCTGGCTTGCGAAGGTCGCTATGCCTCGGTGACTTCGTCGGCCCAGCACCCGGCGGCGGCCACCCAATTGCTGCTGGCGCTGGCCAGCGGCGATTGGGCCGTGCGCGTCTCGTCGGCAAGCGCGGCCACGGGCGTGTTCCGCGGCTCTCAGGTTTCGGAGGCGGAGCGGTGGACGTCGGCCGGCCCGTCCGTGGCCGCGGCCTGCGCCGCCGCGGCCGCGGAAAGCCTCGACAGTCAGGAAGTGGTCTACGCCCTGAGAATTCCGGGCCGCGAGGAATACCTCGCCGCCCTGGACAAGGCCGTGCGGACCGCCGTCAGCGGAAAAGAGAAACCCCAAGAGGCCCTCGCCGCCGCGGCGGCCAAGTGGCGGGCCATCACCGAAAAGCTCGGCGCGGCGGGCCAGCGCACCGCTTGCGAGCAAAGCGACGTGCGCATCGAGCATTGAACGTGGGAATGACGAAGGTCGGCATGACGAATGAATGCCAAACCACAAAGTACGAACGACCATTCGTCATTCCCCCTGAACCCTGTCTCCTGAACCCTGACTCCTGCCCTCATGCGTCTTGCCTCCGTCCTCACGCCGTTTTCCGATTACAACCTGCAGCTTGCCGCCCAGTGCGGGGTGACCGACGTGGTCACCCGCTACCCGGGCCGGGAGTTGGCGGATCTTGTCGCGGTCCGCGACCACGCTCGGCGGTTCGGCCTGCGCCTGGCGGCGATCGAGGGCTACCTGCCGATCGAGAACATCAAGCTGGGCAACTCGCAGACCGGCGCCGAGATCCAGGAGATGAAGCGGCTGATCCGCAACATGGCCGCCGCGGATATCCCGATCTGCTGCTACAACTTCATGGCCGGCACCGACTGGGTGCGCACGAAGCTGGACGTGAAGGAGCGCGGCGGGGCGCTGGTCACGGCCTTCGATCTGGCGGAGGCCGAGCGGGCGGCCGTTTCGCTGACCGACGAGGCCACGCGCGTGGGACAGGCTTCCAACTTGGGACAGGCTTCCAGCCTGTCAGGCGCCGGCAGGCTGAAAGCCTACCCCACGGCCGCCCAGCCGATCACGGCCGACGAGCTGTGGCGCAACCTCGAGCACTTCCTCCGCGAGCTGGTGCCTGTGGCTGATTCGTGCGGCATCGCGCTGTGCATGCACCCCGACGACCCGCCGCTGGATCAGTTCCTCGGCCGGGCGCGGATCATGAACTGCGTGGAGAGCTTCGAGCGGCTGGTGTCGCTGGTGCCCAGCCGCAGCAACGCCATCTGCTTTTGCCAAGGCACCTTCGCCGAGATGGGCACAGACGAGATGTGCATAGACATCCCCGCCACGATCCGCCGCCTGGGCCGGCACATCCAGTACGTCCACTTCCGCGACGTGCGGGGCACGCGGGAGCGGTTCGCCGAGACGTTCCACGACAACGGCCCCACCGACATGGTCGCCGCCATGCGGGCCTATCAGGAGATCGGCTTCACCGGCCCGATGCGTCCCGACCACGTGCCACAGCTAGTCGGCGAGGAAGACGGTCCCCCCGGCTACACGATGCTCGGCCGGCTGTTCGCGTACGGGTACATGCGGGGGTTGATGCAGGCCGTGGAAGCAATGTAACTACGTGCTTGCCAAGCCGCGTCGCATCCGCTTGCGGTTTAGCCGACGCACCGGCGTTTCGACGACCCGAAGATTCGACTCCTCGGCTATAATCGAGCTCTAATCGGTCCGCGGCATTCTCCGGCGAGTGAGCGTGTCGCGCAAGGCGGCCCCGACAGTCCATCACTCGCTCAGCAGATCTGGTGTGAAGCGGCCCAGCCAGGCCTTAGCCCCGGTTGGCGAAGCTGCGAGCAACTCCGCAAGGAGCGACTCACGGAACTGGATGTGCGCAGCAAGGAAGTCGGACGGAGAGAACTCGACCCTTTGCCAGTCTGGGTCGGCCTGACCGTCGGAAATCTCAGACGCTGCGATGGTGAGGAAGGCGCGATCGCCCTCCCGTTCGAACACGAACGCCGGTTGGCCCTGCTCGCCCTCATCGAAAACGTGCGTCCCGCCGGGCTGGGCCAACGCGGCGGCGGCCTGCCGTAGTTCGTCAAGCCACTGGCCGAAGCAAACGTCGTCTGGCCCCCAGTAGCCGAGGTATGGAACCAAGCGACCCGCGATCTCCACTCGCAGCCCGCCGTGAATGTGATTG
>JBGQHD010000978.1:0-2341 GCA_041497795.1 Planctomycetia bacterium | reverse complement strand
GTGCCTCAACAATCGCCGCTTTGGTTTGGTGCTGGTCGCAGGCGGCACGCAGCTCGTCCCGCGTCAGACTAGCCGACCCGCTCAGCTCGATCTCGGCAAATTCGTCCACCGCGATCACCTGGTGGCTCTCGCCGACCTGATAACGCTCGGGTTCCTTCCAGTCGGCGGAGCCATCCTTCGGCCGCACCTTCGGCAGCCGGGCATAGGAGGCGTCGAGCCGAGCCAGTCGCACGCCGAGCGTGGTCCATAGGCGCGTCTTGTTTCGCGGCAGGTCCCGCAGGATCGGCACCGAGACGCGGGTGTCGCAGGCCAGATCGCGGTCGTTTTCCAGCTTGGCCAGCCAGCCGAGTGCGGTGTCTTTCGCGGCGGCCCGATCGACGGGCTCATCGGACAGGAACTGCGGCTTCAGGCCGATGTCTTCGCAGGCCACCAGGTAGAAACCGTAGAACCGCTGCCGCATGCTCTCCAGCTCCGCGGCGAGGCTCGGCTCGCGCTGCCCCGCCTCGCGCAGGCCGTGCAGCTTGGCGAGATGCTCTTGCCCGACGGTAGCCAGCAGAAGGTTCTGGAGGAATGCGTAGGCCCGCGCCGTGCGAAGGTAGAACGTCGCGCAGGGCTCGACTCGCAGGCGCGGCCGTACCTCGCTGCGGCCCAGCTGGGCGTGGCTGGCGTCGGCCGCCCCCAATTGCCGGGCATGGGTTTCTCGCCGCTTGGTGATGAGCGCCTGGAACGCCTCGACCAGCCGCTTCTTGTAGCTAGACGTCAGCAGGAGCTTTTGCTCCTCCTGGCCGCGCGAGGGGAGCAAGAACGTCTCCAGGGCATGCGCCTGATACTGGTACCAGCCGTCGTCCTTTCCTGGCGTGAGGTCCACTTTGCCGGAACGCACGGCCTGGATCAGCTCGACCATCAGGTTGGCGCCTGGCGGCAGCCCCTCGGGAAACAGCCGCTCAAACAGCTCGGTCTCGCGGCTGGTGGAGGGAGGAAACACCGCCACCGTCTCGTGGCGCACGCCGGCGCGCCGCGCGAGCGATGTGACGTCGTCACTGTTCCCGATGAGCGGCTCCAGCGAGAGACAGATCTGCGGATTGGTCAGCCGGGCGTAGAAGCCGTTCACCCTGGCGTACTGCGTTCGCAGGCCAGGCGCCCCTTCCAGGACGCTGGCCAAAGCGCGAGGCACGTCCGGCTGCCGCTCGTCGAACTCCGACTGCAAGAACTTGTAGAACCGCCAGACTTGCTTGAGCTCCTCGGACCAGGTGTAGAAGCCGATCGGCTTGCTGCGCGCCTGATCGCCCTCGAACTCGGCCAGTCGTGCGTCGGCGGCATTCCGTTGCTCGGCGGCAAGATCGACCTTGCGCCCGGCCAGCTCCAACGCCACGGCCAGAAACGGCCGCGCCGCCGAATCGGCCGGCAGTTTGGCAAAGAGCGCCTGCGCGAAATCCACCGCCCCCGGCACACCGCCCAGCTCGCCGCGGAATGCCGCCAGGTCGAGGGCGGCGTACAAGCCGTCGTCGAATTGCTTGGCCGAGCCATCCAGCAGATTCGCGCTGGGAAGCAGGCTGAGGCCCTGCTTTTTGGCCGCTTCCAGCGCGGCGGCATACGATGGCCGCAGCACGAGCAGCTCGGCGTCGTAGTCGGGCTTCATCAGCGGGCAGTCGAGCTTGATGACGGCCGCGCTGGCGTTGACCTGCCAATCGCCCAGCGGCCGGCTATCGACCAGGTCCGGATCGAACGCGGGGTTCTTGTCCGCCAGCCGATCGTCCGCCAGGAGCTGAGCCACTTGATTGGCCGGCACGTGATAGTCGGTGTACTCCTGGACGTAGTAATTGGCGTGCCACCAACCGAGGTACACGGCATAGCCGACGCCGGCCGCGAGCACGACCACCGCCAGAATGATGGCCCACTGAAGCTTCCACCGCATGGATCACACTCCTTTTCGCCTTGGTGGTAGTGGTAGGGTGGGTCGAGGAACGAGACCCACCAATTGTGCTCGTCTCCGCCGCCGCCAACACCAAAACGCCAGAAGAATGCTGAACAAAATGGCAAAACCGGCCGCTGTGCCCAGCGACCTCGGCACAACGACGCCTGCGAGAACCAGCCGCTTGTCGAGAACTTGCCCGTCGGACATGCGGAATTCGTAGCGATAGCCGCGGTAACCCTCCGCCGTCGTCAGCCAGATCCGCTCGCCGTCTTGCTCCACCTTGGTATGCCAAGTCCGCCAGAAGTCGCCGACGGGCCCCACGCCGACGTCGCTCGTCTTTGCCGGCCGCGGGCAAAGGTCACTCAGCGTGTACGACTGAACGACGCCGTCGCGATTCAGGAACTCGACCGCCGTGGTCCCCGCGAT
>JBGQHD010000977.1:0-2348 GCA_041497795.1 Planctomycetia bacterium | reverse complement strand
GCCGACGGTTACCTCAACCTGATCCACGTAGACGACGCGGTGTCGGCGATCCTGGCCGCGGCCGAGCACCCACAACCGTCGCGGCTGTATGTGATCTCCGACGGGCATCCCGCCCAGCGGCACGATTACTACGCCGAGGCGGCGCGGCAGCTCGGCGCCCCGCCGCCGCGCTACGTGGCGCCGCCGCCCGGCTCCGCCAAGGCCGCCCGTGCCGAGGGGAGCCGCCGCGTGAGCAACGCCCGCATGCTGGCCGAGTTGGGCGGTCGGCTCAAGTATCCAACATTCCTGGAGGGCTTGGCGGCCGATTTGGTGAGACCCGCAGGACCGTGAGATTGTCTGCGGTCGCGACGCCAGCAAGCGGCGTCACGGCACAACGATCCAGGTCTTCTTCGCTCGCGCCTTCTTCCTGCATGTGCAACGCCACCTTCGCTTGAAGCTGACGGATGCGCCGCCACGCCTTCTCCTGCTCTGGCGGCGGTGCTTCCACGAAAGGGACGAAGCTGCCATACGGACGGCCAGACTCGTCCTTGACGACAAGGCCCTCGGAAGCCAGGGCCTGGCGGACGAACGTTTGCACGTCGTCGGTTAGCTCACTGAATTGCACCGTTTCCATCTACGTAGCGTAGCATCGCTGGCCGATCTCCAGCAAGGTAAACGCGGTGCTCTCTCGATTGCAATTCGCCACGCGCACGCGGCGGGCGCCGTTTCTTCCGTCAACGTGCCAAGGGGTGTAGGCGCTGGGCGATTGGGGTGGCTAGACTTGCTCCCTGTGCGACTTCCCCAACTGTCCCGCCACTCATGTATCCCGCCAGCGATTCCGCATGACGCTCCAGCCACTCACCTCGCTTAGCCGCTATGTTCCCGGCCGTGGGACCACGGCCATTGCCTTCCTCTGCCTGATCGGCCTGACGAGCCGCGCGCCCCTGCTCGCCCAGCGGCTTTCCTGGCCCGACAGGAGCGGGCCGACGTTCAACGGTCACGTGGCGGCCGAAGACGCCAAGGGCCTGCCCACCGCCTGGGACGAGGCCACCGGCCGCAACATTGCCTGGAAGGTCAAGCTCGAGGGGGAAGGGCACTCCACGCCGATCATCGGCCAGGGGCGCATCTGGCTGACAGCCGCCAACCACGACGGCACGAAGCAATACGTCTATTGCCTTGATGCCGACACCGGCCGCGTGCTGCATCACAAGCTGCTGTTTGAGAACGAAAAGCCCGAGCCGCTGGGCAACGCGGTGAACACTTATGCGTCTCCCTCGTGCCTGCTCGAGGCCGACGCCGTGTACGTGCACTTCGGCACGTACGGCACGGCTCGGCTCGATCCGCGAACGGCCGAAGTGGTCTGGCAGCGGCGCGATATCAATTGCCGCCATTTCCGCGGGCCGGGATCGTCGCCGGTGCTGTTCGAGGACCTGTTGATCCTCACGTACGACGGCATCGACCAGCAATTCCTCACCGCCCTCGACAAGGCCACGGGCAAGACCGTGTGGCGCACCGACCGTTCGACGAACTACCGCGACGCTGGCCCGAACGGCAAGCCGATCGGGGAGGGCGATCTGCGGAAGTCCTACGGCACGCCGTCGCTGGTGAAGGTCGAGGACCGCTGGCAGCTCATCTCCGTCGGCTCGCGGGCCGGCTTCGGCTACGACGCGCGGACGGGCAAGGAGATTTGGACCGTCGAGCACCCCGACTTCAATTCCTCCGCCCGGCCGCTGTTCTTCCGCGACATGGCGATCCTCGGCACCGGCTCGGCCGCCCATCTGCTGGCCGTGCGGCTGGGGCCATCGACCCGCGGCAACGTGACCAAGACGCACGTCGTCTGGACCCGCACGCGAGGCAACGCCAAGCTCCCCGCGCCGGTGCTGGTGGGCGAGCGCATCTTCCAGGTCACCGACGGCGGCGTGGCGAACTGCGTGGAAGCGGTCACCGGCAAAGAGCTGTGGTCCAAGCGGCTGGGCGACAAGTTCACGGCCTCGCCCATCGTGGCCGGCGACCTGATTTACTTCTGCGACGAGCAAGGGGCCACGTACGTCGTGCAGGCGAAGGACACGTTCGAAGCGGTCGGCCAGAACACGCTCAAAGAAGGGATGCGCGCCTCGCCGGTCGCCGCCGACGGGGCGATTTACCTGCGGACGTTTGGGCACCTGTATAAAATCGCCGAGAAGCGCTGAGTGGCAACGCGCCTTCGGCGAGCGGGGGGCGTAAGCCCCCTGATGACTCGGCGACTCTTCACGACTCGGCGTTATCAGGGGGCTTACGCCCCCGCTCGCCAGACGGTCGCGCGCCAGCTACGCCCGGCTCTTGTGGGCCCGCTGCTGCTTGACCATGTCGAGCAGGGCGGCGGATGGCCG
>JBGQHD010000976.1:0-2353 GCA_041497795.1 Planctomycetia bacterium | reverse complement strand
TAGCTCGCAAGCGGGAGGCAGGATTGAGGGTTCAGGGTTCAGGGTTGATGGTTCACAGCTCAGAGTAGCAATCGTCGGCATTCCTGAACCCTGAACCCTGAACCCTAGCTACGCACGTGCCCACGTCAGCCAGCCGACGACCGCCACGAACGCCGCGATCAGCGCCGCAAACAGCTCGACCGAATGCATCAGGACCGGCTCTGGGATCGGGTACATGGCGTTCGGCGGTCACCCAAAGGGAACGCCGGCGCGGCCGTGGGGCCGCGCCGGCGTCAGGGAAACTCGAGACCCAACGGCCGGGCTAGCTGGCGCCGCCCAGGCTGTTGGCAATCGTGTTGAAGGTGCTGCTGGCGTTGGTGCCGATGGCGCTAATCGCCGTCAAGCAGACCACGATAATCAGGGCCAGCATCACCGCGTACTCGACGGCCGTGGGGCCATCTTCCGACGTCAAGAAGCACTTCACGTTGGTCAGAAACCGCTTCATCCCAGACCTCCCATCAAATGTGTCGCGGCCCGGCGCACGAAGGCGCGAGCCGACGGAACCAAGGGAAAACGAAACGCAGTTGCGTCGCCGGAACCGGCGCACGTTGAGGGGAAATCCCACCACCGGGATTGCGTCCATGTCGGAGACCGCAGTGACTTGCCATACGCCAACGGCGCATGCTTGCCGTCTCCGTAATGAAACCTATGTCGGAATCTGGGCAAGTCAAATCCGTTTTGAGCGTATGGCGAAAGTCCGTATTTCTCTCGCGGCTAGGCGGGCACTCCTGTCAGCCAGCCTCCCACGCGCGGCGATCGAGTCAACCCCCGCGGGAATGCTCCGCGGCGGACAAGAGTGTCCGCCTTACGAGCGGGTGCAGCACGTGCCGCGACTTGTGGCACCCTGCCAGGCCATCTAGATTGTCCGGCAGCCAGGAGCGGTGCGGGCAAGCGAGGAAGTCGCCGCCATGTCGCGAAGCTCACCGAGAATTGCTGTCCCACAGATCGAGCGCCCATGAAGACGATGGAAGCAGCCCCGCGCACGCCTGCCGTCAAGCCGGCCACCCCTGTATCTCCGTCGGCCGAGATCCTGCGCGGCATCTATCGCACGATGCAGCTCATCCGGCAGACGGAGGAGGAGCTGGCCCGCTGCCACCAACGCGGCCTGGTCCTGGGAGCGTGCCACACCTATGTGGGGCAAGAGGCGATCGCCGCCGGCGTTTGTGCCCACCTGCGCGTGGGCGACGTCGTCTTCAGCACGCACCGCGGCCACGGCCACGCGCTGGCCAAGGGGGTGCCGCCCAGCGAGCTGATCGCCGAGCTGTTCGGCCGCCAAGGGGGCTGCTCCCGCGGCCGCGGCGGCAGCATGCACCTCTTCCAGCCCGAAGTCGGCTTGATGGGCACCAGCGGCATCGTCGGTCCCTGCCTCCTGCACGCGGCCGGCGCGGGCTACAGCTTCAAGCTGCTGGCGAAGGATAACGTCGCCGTGGCGTTCTTCGGCGACGGGGCGGTGAACAACGGCGCCTTCCACGAGGGCCTGAACATGGCCGCCATCTGGAAGCTGCCGGTGCTCTTCGTCTGCGAGAACAACCAATTCGCCACCGAGGTGCCCTTCGAATACGCCGCGGGCAACCCCGGCGTCGCCAGCCGCGGCGCGAGTTACGGGCTGCCCGGTATTGAGGTCGATGGCAACGACGCGGTGGCCGTCTGGCGCGCGGCCCACGAGGCCATCGAGCGTGCCCGCGCCGGCGACGGGCCGACGCTGCTGGAATGCAAGACCTACCGCACGCGGGCCCACGCCGAAGGGATGGGCGACTTCACTTACCGCACGCGCGAGGAGGTCGAAGCCTGGAAGACGCGCTGTCCGATCCAGGCCTTGCGAACCTGGCTGATCGATCAAGGATTGGCGGAGCCGAGCGAACTGGATGCGACCGACGCCGAGATTCGCCAGCATGTGCAGGAAGCCCGCCATCGGGCGGAGCAGAGCCCGTGGCCGGCGGCGGATACGGCAACCGAGCACGTCTATGCGATGCCGAGCCGCGTCGCGCTTCCGGCCGCATCCCCACAATCGGCCGATCGTGAAATCACCTGGATGAAGGCCACGCACGAGGCGCTGTCGTCGGCCATGGCGGCCGATCCGTCGATCTTCGTGCTGGGCGAAGGGACCGGCCGGCGCGGCGGCAACTTCAAAACCACCGAGGGCCTGTTCGACCTCTACGGCCCCCTGCGGCTGTGCGATACGCCGATCTGCGAGCGCGGCTTCGTCGGCTTGGCGTGCGGCGCCGCGATGACCGGCACGCGGCCGGTGGTCGATTTCATGTTCGCCGACTTCGTGCTCGACTCCCTCGGCGAGATCCTCAATCAGATCGCCAAG
>JBGQHD010000975.1:0-2362 GCA_041497795.1 Planctomycetia bacterium | reverse complement strand
GGCAGAACCTGTTCCTGGCCTTCGTCTACAACATCCTGGCCATCCCCGTCGCCGCCGGGCTGCTCTACCCACTCACTGGAATGCTGCTCAACCCGATGATCGCGGCGGCGGCCATGAGCTTTAGCTCGCTGTCGGTGATCGGCAACGCGCTGCGGCTGCGTGGGGCGGACTTGCGCGCCTAAGCGAGCCTTCGTTGCCAACGTCCAAGGGCAGGGCTAGGGAAGGAAGATGGAGTCAATCTCGGGTAGCATCGGCTTCAGCCCGTCCGACTCGATCGTGTAGGCGCCGAGCCAATCGCGCGGGTCACCCTTGAGCCTCTCGGTGGGACGCCAGTTAACAGCAGCTTCACACGTGAAGCCGAGATCGACGAACCCGTCTCCATCAAGATCCTCGATCAAGACTTGATACGTGGCCTCGGCGTTAACGGCCCAAAACACCTTGCCGGCCACGAACTTGCCCTCGACGAGCAGAATCGCGAATCGGGCTTCTACGTTGGCAAGTGGGGCCCGAGTGCTGCCAACCAAGAGTTCCGCCAGCATCCCGTCGCGAAGGAGCAAGCAGCGATAACCGGGCCGCTCCCGTATCCACCGGTCGAACACGCGGCTCAGATCATCAGGATCTGGGGACCGGCCCTCGCAGCACACGGATTGCTTCGTCCGCGGCGGTCCCGGGAACAGTGGCGCGGACGATGCGCTGCCCGTAACCCGGCACTCGGCACAGCCGCAGCAGACTCCACCCAGTCGCCTCGCACTCAGCCTCGCCGCCCAGTTCGCGGAGCGCCGCGATGGTCCGCTCTACTTGCCGCGATTGTCGCACTTCGTAGCCCAGCCAAATGGCCACGGCCAGCGTCACCAACAGGACGCTGCGGAGGCTGAACTGCCACCAGCGGGATTGGGACTTGGTGTTGCTCATACGCACACTTCCTCGCGCGCGGTGCTTTAGCGCGGCGGGAAGAACGGAAATAGCTTGCGCAGCTCGTCGCGGCTCGGCATCCGGCCGTACTCGCAGATTTCGAACGCCTCGGCATGGCGAATCTTGCCGGCGGCCTCCGCGCCGTACCACTCGGCGAGCCCCTTGGCGAAGTGCTTGGCCGTGGCCGCGAAGCGGCGCTCGAACTGGTCGCGGACCTCCTTCTTGCGGGCCGCGACGGCAGCCGCGTCGCGCGGGTCAGGCACCAGTTGCGGGCCGCCGTTGCAGCCCCCTTCGTAGAACTGCGATTCCAGGGCCTCGACCGCCGCCAGCTTCTTGTCGATCACCTCGTCGATCGACACGATCACGTCGGCCGCGAACTTCGTCGGCTTGGTGAACCGGTCCTCGTAATAGAGAAAGACGGGGTTCTTCGCCAGGTAGGGCACGTCGGGGCAGAAGTAAGGCACCGTCACCATATAAGCCGCGTCCTGCACCAGCAGGCCGACGTTGCGGTGATCGGGGTGATAGTCGTTGGGCCGGTGGCTGAGCACGATGTCGGCCTTCCACTCGCGGATGAGCTGGGTGATCGTCTTGCGGTGCTCCAGCGTCGGCAGCAACTCGCCGTCGTGGATATCGAGCACCTGCGTCTCGATGCCCAGGATTCTGGCACACTTCCGCACCTCGGCGGTGCGCCTCTGGGCCAGCGGCCCGCCCGCCTGGCCCCAGTGGCCGATGTCGCCGTTGGTGACTGAGACGAACTTGACGTGGTGCCCCAGCGCCGCCCAGCGGGCTGCCACGCCCGCCACGCGCAGCTCGCAGTCGTCCGGATGGGCGCCGAAAGCGATGATCCGCAGCTTGCCGTCGTCGGCCGCCGCCGCGGGGACGGGCTGCTCGGCCGCCGCCAGCTTCTTCGCCGGCGGATCTGGCTTGTCTTGAGACTGCAACCGTGGGCCGCCCAGCAGACAGGCCCCCACCACGGCGGCCACCAGGCCACCGCCAAACCATCGCACCCGAAGCCATCGCGCCTGAAACCATCGCGCCTGAAACCATCGCGCCTGAAACCATTGTGCCTTGAGCCAACGATCACGGGTCATGCGTTCCCCTCTGAGAATTGAGCGATGAAGCACTGCGCCAGCGAAAACACCTTTGCCGCGGTCGATTGTAAGCCGGCGCAGCGGAGAGAAACACCTTTGTGGGTCTCACGGGAACCAACTCACAGCACTGACCAGGAAAAGATCGCATGTCGCCGGAATTGGCCGAAATGCCTAGAATGCCTGCCCGAATGAGCCGCTGACCGCTTTTTCCTGGCGAAAGTGGATCGGGCGTATCGACGACCGAGGCCATCATCTTCGCCGCGGGCACCGGCCCCGGTTCCCTTGTTCAGATCCTGGCAGACCACTAGATTTGCGCTGGGCCCTGGCGGGGCCGCCTGAAGGGAGAAACGATTCGCATG